>JAYVTN010000452.1:0-5388 GCA_043788785.1 Spartobacteria bacterium
CGCTGGATGCCGTCCACCAATCGCGGGACATTGAAGTTGATCAGCAAACCGGTGTTGACCCCCGCGAGCTTCATGTAGGTCAGCAGTTGAGCCTTGTGAATGCCGCAGGTTTCCTCAACTGCTTTTAGCTCAAGGATCAAACGGCCCTCCACCAAAACATCGATCCGATACCCGCAATCCAAACGGATCCCTTTGTACTCAACAGGCAGCGGGTGCTCTAGCGTGAAGCGGATTGCCTGGCCGTGGAGCTCATGTGCTAGGCACTGCTGATAAGCCCCTTCGAGCAATACCGGCCCGAGAACCCGATGAACCTCAATGGCGCAGGCGATGACCTTTGCCGTGAACGGATCAGGTTCCGCCACTTTGCTTCTACCGACTCGAATCTCCATCACAAATTCATCCCCTTCGTCCTACCATCGGAACAAAGTGCGGATTTGCGTGCAATACAGAGAGAATTCTTTCCCTCAGTCCTGACCCAACAGCATTTGAGCGTTAGTCCGCTGCCTCAGTTCTCTGTGACCTCTGTGTCTCTGTGGTAAAATACAATCCTCCCTGTTCCTCCCGCCACTACCAATTTCTATTCCTGTCTTTAGGTTCCTCCTTCGATCATCATACTTGCCGCATATGCCAACGTTGCCACCCGTGAACTCCCTCCTCATCCGTAACGGACGCGTCATCGACCCGGCCAACGGGCGGGACCAGATCGCCGATGTTCTCATCGTGGACGGCCGGATAGCCGATCTGGCTTCCCTCGATTTCAACGCCCCCATCCAGACCTTGGATGCCACCGGTCTGGTCGTCGCTCCCGGACTCATCGATCTTCATGTCCATTTCCGCGAACCCGGCCAATCGGCCAAGGAAACCATCGCTTCGGGCAGTCGCGCCGCGGCCGCAGGGGGCTTCACCAGCGTGGTTTGCATGCCTAACACCTCGCCCGCTGTTGATAATCCCAGCGTGGTCACTTGGATCATCGAAAAAGCCAAGGCCGAGGCCTGCATCAACGTCTTCCCGACAGGCGCGATTACCAAAGGAATCGCAGGCGAGGAGCTCGCGCCCATCGGTTCCATGCGCAAAGCCGGGATCGTGGCGCTCACCGACGACGGCCGCTGTATCCAAAACCATGAGATCATGCGCCGGGCCCTTGAATACGCGCGCATGTTTGGCTTAACGGTCATGGACCACTGCCAGGACTACAATCTCGTGGGCAAAGGGGTCATGCACGAAGGCTTGACGAGCACCACATTGGGTTTGCCAGGATGGCCCGCAGCCGGCGAAGAGATCATTGTTCAACGCAATGGGCTCCTGGCTGAACTGTGCGACACGCCCATCCATTGCCAGCACCTCAGCAGCGGTGGCAGTGTCCGGATCCTGCGCGAAGCACGGTCCCGCGGCATCAAGCTCAGTGGCGAGATTTGTCCCCACCACATCGCGCTCACCGACGAGTCGATCCGCGGCTTTGACACCAATTTCAAGATGAACCCGCCGTTGCGCTCCCGAAGGGATGTGGAGACGCTCATTGAAGGCGTCGCCGACGGCACCATCACCGTCCTAGCCAGCGATCACGCGCCCCATTGTAACTACGAGAAGGAGGTCGAGTTCGACCAGGCGCCCTTCGGCATTCTGGGGCTGGAAACCGAGCTGG
The DNA here is from genome assembly GCA_043788785.1 of Spartobacteria bacterium. Taxonomy (GTDB): domain Bacteria; phylum Verrucomicrobiota; class Verrucomicrobiia; order Chthoniobacterales; family Chthoniobacteraceae; genus CAIURC01. Next base: position 1,643 of record JAYVTN010000452.1, read on the forward strand.
GACTTTTCCTCGATATCCTGGTCCACAAGAGGCGAGCCATCAGCCTGCCGCGCCTTATCGAGATGCTCACGCTCGAACCTGCCCGCCTGCTGGGTTTGGACCGGGGCACGCTCAGCCACGGAGCTCATGGGGATGTGACCCTAATCAACCCGGATCTGGAATGGACCGTGGATAGGAATGCCAGCGCCTCCCTGAGCCGGAACACCCCTTTCCATGGCTGGGAGCTCAAAGGCCGTGCCGTACACACGATCGTGGATGGTAAAATCGCATGGAGCCTCTAAACTCTCTTTCTATGAAGCCTCCCATCTCCGCCCGTTTAGGCCTCGCGTTGGCTATGGGCTTTACCATTTGCAGCGCACATGCCGACCAGCTCCTGGAGTCCGCGAGTTTCGAACAACCCAAGGTTAAGGCGCGCACCTCCCTGGCCGAGGGCGGTACGCCCGTCAAAGCAGGCATGGCATCAAGCTGGCAGCGGTTCACCCTGGCCAAAATTCCCGAGGACCAGGGCTCGGTGGTCACAGGACTCACCAACGAAATGGCCCGTACCGGTGCCCAGAGCCTGTTTGTGGAGTTCAAAAAGCTCAAAGCCGTCAACGCCGGAGTCACCCTCTCCAGCCAACTGACCCGGATCAAAGCGGACGCCAAGTACCGGCTCTCCCTCTGGGGGCGCGTGGATAAGAAGAACCCGCTAACATTCGACCAGCGTTTCCCTTTCCTGATGCTGGTCGTCGAGTTCTATGCAGCCGACCAGGAGACCCAGACCGGCACGCCCATGTTCCAAGCGCAACCCTTGCCCGACAGCCCCAACTATAGCCGCAAAAAGCCGCCCCTGTTCACTCCCGAAGCCTGGTCGGAATACTTCGTGGAAGTCGAGACCCCCAGCGACGCCGAGTATATCAAGGTGACCTGGAAATGGCAGTCTGCCAATGATGCCGGGACTACCAACGGCGCCATGTTTTTTGACGACGCGACCTTGCATGGCCCGGCAGCTCCCGAAGAAGCTGAAGAGCCCGCGCCCGCCCAAGAGCCGGAAACCAAGCCAGCCGCCGACGCCAAAGCCAAGCCCGCTCCCAAACCGTAAGCAGGGCCCACACAAAACGCGCGAAGCGGCGGCGCCGATGGCTGGTTGTCCGCTAAGCCGGCTTTAGCAGGAAGCCATGCCGCTGAAGTAACTTGCAAATTTGGGCAACATGGCTCTCATGCTGTAGGAAGATTCCATGAGTTCACTCCCGGCCCGGCCTAAAGGGCGATAGGCTTCTGGATCCTTTAATACTTCCAAGGCTTTGGCTGCCAAGGCTTCTAGATCGTAGAAATCGGCTAAAAGGCCATTCACGTTCTCTTTGAGAATCTCGCACACCGGCTCCACGTCATTGGCCAGCACTGTGGCACCACAGGCGAGCGCATTGAATAGGGACCACGACAAAACGAACGGTGTTGTTAGATAAATGTGGAGATCGCTCAGGTGCAGGAGCTCCACCAACTCGTCAACGGGAATCCAGTCTAGGAAAACAAACTTGGATAGATCGTATTCGTCCTCCTCGAGAACCCATTTTTTGAAGCTGGTGGTTCCCAGCAATTCCAAATCGGTCCCGTAACATACGCGCTCGGAGCCAGCCACGAGGAAAAGCGTATCCGGCCGCTCCGTATAGATGCGCTTTGCCACTTTCATGAAAATATCAAAGCCACGGACGGCTTCCAAGCCCCTGGCGACATACGTGACCACCCGTGTCGTCGGAGAGATTTCCCGACCGGCCCAGTGTCGGCGCGGAGCTGCGGGCCGGGGCACGAAGGTGTCAGTATCCACGCCGTCAAAAAGGACTTGGATCTTGTGCTGGAACTCTGCCGGGAACGTGGAACGCTGCCATTGGGTGGGCGAGTACCCACCCGTACACGACTGCAAGTCCAACAGCGTCATCGCGTTAGTAGTTCTACGCCAGTAATAGTACCAAAGCGGGTGACGCCATTCCCTGCGGAAGAGCATGTCATTGCACAAGGCTTTGGTGAAGTACTCGAAGTAGTTGAGTACCGGGCATTCCAATACCGAGGGCAGCAGATGGCTGGAACCAAAGCCCGAATGCGCCACCACCAAGTCAGGACGCAACCCGTGTTTGCGGATCGCCTGAGCCACGCCGACACTGTGCGCAAGCTGGTACTGGAAGGCAGCATCCCATGGGCGCGGCCCCTCTTCGGGCGCCTCGTACTGGAGGTTCCTTATCCCGTCGAGAATCTGGTCAGGTTTCCGGGATAAGAACGTGCAAGTCCACCCGGAGCTGCCCGCCAAAGCCCGCGCCATCGGCGCGAACTGTGGCGGGAACGCCTTGTGGATATAAAGGATGTGCATCGCACCAAGGCTGCCGCCGCCTTTTCTGCCTAGGACCTGCTATCGACGGTTAACCGATACTCCCGATGGTCGCTTTCACCGTGCCAGTCAGGGCTCCCGCACCATTAGTAAATGTGCCGCCGGTAGCCGAGGACGTAAAGATGCTTCCAGCGCTGAGCACGCCGATCCGGCCGGCTGCTACGATATCGGCGACCTTGTCAGAAATGTCGGCTGCTGCCACTGCGGGGCCTACGCCGCCGGCAAAACTCAGACGGCCAATGCCCGCATTGAATTGGAGATCCGTGAGTAATTTCCCGGTGACGTCAATCCGACCAGCGATTGCGCCAACGAACACCAGCTTCTGCGCGCTGTCTTCAAGGCCACTGGAAGTCAGAACCTCGCCGCCCATGTTTCCTCCGACCTCAATGAAGCTGGACTCCAGCACTGCACCCCCGACCACCGTTACGGCGGTTTCCGCCGAAGTTCCCGAGACAAAATTCCCACCCACCCGCACGGTCGCCTTGAGGTTACCTCCCACGAAAAAGTCTATCACGTCCTGACCCACATTGATGGTCGGCACAAACACATTACCGGCCACATCCAGCACTAGATTGCCTCCTACCCATATCCCATTCTTTGGCACTGCGGGATTGAGGGAGTTGGCCAGGAGCGGCAACTTGGGAATGGTCCCAACGATTGCTACGCTGGGAGCGACCAGTTCGGCATTCTTGCCGGTTCGTATAGCTCCGGAAAAGGGCCCGCCCGCGTCTACCACCGCATTGCCTGCTGCCGTAATTCGGGCGGCGATGAATCCGGTTGAAGTCACGTTGATATTTTTGGAAGCATCAATCACCACGTCGGCCCCAATCGAGAACGCCTTGGCGATGGTAACATCGATTCCCGAGCGGATGGTTGATTTCACGATCGGCCCCGTGACCTCGATCAACGAACTGCCGTCGCGGGTTTCCAAAAGGCTACCCGCAAGATTTCCGGCGATGTGGGTTGAAAGATCGTTTTTGGGCAAGAGCGAGCTGCTCTGGACGTTGCCACCCGCGGTGAAATTCAGATTGGAACCTGCGGCAAACTCACTTAGTGACACCGTCCTGGCCACTGTGGCTGTAATATCCTGGCCTGCGACAAAGCTGCTGCCCTTGAACTCGCCGCTCACATTCAGTACACCGCTGTCAGCGGCCAGTATCTGGCTGCCCATGACACGGCCGACGACGGTTAAGTCTACTGAAGAAGAGTTGGAAGCGATCTGGCTACGGATCATGTTCGCTCCGATCGTAATCTTCAGGTCACCATCGGAATTGATTTTGGTGCCCGTCACGTCAGACCCCACTGTCACGGTCATGTTGTCGCCTGCGACGATCTGACTAGACACCAGTTTGCTGTGGACATCGACATCGACGCTGTCGGTGCCCCC
>JAYVTN010000453.1:0-3345 GCA_043788785.1 Spartobacteria bacterium
TCACATAGAGGATGAGGCCTGCTACGAGTAAGGAGATAAGGGTGGCAATCATAATTTAGAATCTTTGCGTTTGTATGGGTCTTCGAGTTCCGGAGTTCCGAGAGGGCCTTGGATTCTGTCCAATACCCCCCGTTTCCGCCTCATAGCTTGGTGCTATGCTTGGATTTCTGCGCCTCCACAGCGTGTGGAAATTCCTCCTTGTTGAGGCTCCCCCCGAGCCGCCCGCGACGTGCATCAAACATTGACCGATCCCCCATTGGTTGGGACGTGAAGCTTGGCTTCTCGTCCGGTCTTTATTTTCTGCACGTCGCGCTTAAGCGTGCGCCCGGGGGGCCTCTAAACCCAGGCCTTGCGCATCCGCTTACAAACCGTGGTCCGGCTTGTCTGAGGGACTCCTTGAGCGTGTTGATGAAACATTTGCGGCAGGAGTCATTCCATCGGGTGTTTGCGTGGTTGGATCTCAACGTTGATGGCTGGGAACTCCGATTTTTTGGAAGCGAACTTCCGGAAATTTCCAAAGGCACCGATCGCCATCCGCAAGATTCACGCAATGAGTTACTTGTTGGTTTCCGTTGTGGTGGTGGTGGTGGTGGTTTTCTTCTCCTCGATCGACGGTGTTGAGGAGCTCCCAGCCGACTTGCGGACGATGACCTTGGAAGCCACCATCCTGTCGCCGTCTTTGGTGTAATACACCGTCACGGGCAATCCGGACTTCACCAGCTCCATGGAAACGGGAGCGCCGGTTTCATCGACGTATGTCGTCGTCTTGCTATAGCTGTAACGGATTGGGGTCGGTGAACTCTCGGAACGTACAATGATCGTCTCCGGCCCGAACTCACTGATCGTCCCAGCGGTTGTCGTTGTGCTCGTCTCCACCGTGGTCTGGGCGAAGGACAAATTGGCGGTGCACAGCATCATGCCCATAAAGGCCGCGCCGGCTGCTTTGCAATGGAATAGGTTCATGCCTATGCTTCGCATGGGTTTTGCCAATGGTTGTATGTTCGTGCGGATTGTTGGCCTCCGGCCCAGCCGATGTGCTCAATCGCGCAGGCCCGGCACCCTCGCGTACCCGACGAAACTTCGCACCGTCTCTCCGGCCTTGGATGCACGCGGCATTTGAAAATCGAATACGCTCACGCCATTCCGCTTCAAACCCCGGTACGTCCGGCCATCACTGGAACCCACCATGATCCGCTGGCCCGTGGATTTCTCGGTTCCCAAATAGATCATCACATGGGAAATGGGGGGATCGTTGGGCGTGTCGTAAGTACCCATCCAGAAAAGGAGATCGCCGGGGAGCATTTCATCGAGTTCGAAGCTATCGGGTTTCCGACTGAGCACCGCCCGGAAATTGCGGGCTTTGCGCACCCACGTGTAGAGGGAACTCGAGTCCCGGGGCACTTGGGCCAGCCCATGCTGGCGCAGGACAAAGTAGACGAAGCCGGAACAGTCCATCCCGCCCCCTGCCGGATCGGCCGAGCCGAAGGTATAGGTGAGGTTCTGGGCCGTTAGAGCCAGGCAGTATTCAATGAGTGTCTTCACGCCCGCCGGTTGCGCGCGGAACTCCAAAATCTCTTCGCTCCCCACGGACGCGTTCATGGAGGCTTGCGGCTCTGGAGGGGTTCCCCCACCGGGCCCCCCTACCCCCCCGGGGATCTGAGCCTCCGAGCCTTCCACAGTCTTCGGCTTGGAAAGAATATTTCCCGTGTCGTCGGGTGCCCGATCCAGGGTCTTCTTGCGGCGCGGCTCTCCAGCGGCCGACGCCTTCGGCTTGAACCCGCCTCCCGAGTTTTCGCGAACCCCTTCAGGGTCCGTGTCCGCGTCACGCTTGATGCGCACCTTGCGTTTGACCGGTGTGGGCGCGTCCACGCTCTCTTGAATGGGAGTGGATTTTGCCGCACGGGCCTCGCTCAGGAGCGAACCCACACTGAGCACAGTGATCCCAACCGCGAGCACACGCATGAACCCCAACCCGCGAGGCTTTGGCCCGGTAGCCACTGGACCCTTAGAGGGCAACGTTGAATGAGACGGTGCCAAAAACCTGTCCTCCTTTTTGCCCGTAAAATTCCTCGGTGCGGTAGATTAGTGCATAGGCAAATTTGGTATTCCCGTAGTTGACGGCGGCTCCCACGCTCAAATCGGCGACGGCCCACTTGTGGTCGACCGAGGCGCTGTTTCCAAAAGTATTGCCATCGAGGAAGATGTTGCGGGCGACCGCACGTCCGTCAACCCGGGCAAACACATACAAGCCCAGGTCAAAGCGTGAACGCTCGGCGGCCGCCGCGCCTTCGACGGGCGTGGAGGTTGTGCTCGCAGGTCCAATGGCCGCCGTCCCGAAATCGTCTGGCAAATGCAAGCCGGCACGCAACTCGCCGCCGAGGTTCGCGTAGGTTTGTACGTTGCCCACCACCAGTCCGGCATGCGGAATGAATTCCCAGTTCAAGCCCGTACGCCGCTCATGGGCGGGCCAGCGCCATTCCCGCAGATAAACACCCGTCACCCCGAGCTCATTGTGGAGCTGGTTATCCCAGCCTTTGGGATGATCGAGTTTACGGAAGTCGTGCACCATGCGCTGTGCTTCCTGGGCAAACGACCACGAGCCCACCACGCCCACATTGAGGACCAAGGACTGGCGGACGCTCTCGTTTTTCCAAGCCACCCCGGCTCCCATATACAACCAGCCCGCATACGGGCGGTCGCCTTCGACCGGCAGCACGCTCTCCGTGTTGTCCGGAGTATAGATGTTCTGTCCAAGTGTGAGGAGGAAGTTGCGCTGATAACCCTCCGTGTTGATAAATGGCAAGATCTCGAGAATCGGCACCAGCGGGGCCGCCACCTGGGACTCGCTGAACTTGTTGAGATTTGCCGAGCTCCAACCGATTTTAACCCCGCTCGTGTAGTAGCGATCCGTGCCGCCAAAAAGATCGTTCTCCATGTAAACGCTCAGCGTTCCATGTTCGATCTCGGGTTTTTTCTCCTGGGCCAGGAGAGGAAGAGGCAAGAGCGCTACAACGGTGGCCGCGAGGTGGTGGGTGAATTTCATTGAGGTGTTTTGGGGTGCTTTTCTGATGCGCTAACGGGGTCAATTGCGGTTTTTGCACATAAGGGTTCTTGGCGCCACAGGAATTTGGAATACCCGCGCAACGGAACCCCCAGCAGGGGCGCTGACAGGGAGGGAATCGCTTCTCGCAGCGCGCTTGGCCGCATGATATTTGCGGAAAAGCGCATGCGGGAAGAAAAAGCCGAAACCGGAAACGCTAGCGTCCATGGGGGTCCATGGCGCCCATGTGGGCTCCCGCCAAACATGGACCCCATGGACCCCATGGACCCCCTGGACCACTCATC
>JAYVTN010000454.1:0-18775 GCA_043788785.1 Spartobacteria bacterium
GTGTCGGCGTTCAGCCACCCACGGGCCTTGGTAAAGGAGCGCAGCTGCTTCGCGGAATGGCGTGAAATCAATCTCTACCACGGTTGCTCCAAGCTTGGCCATGCGATCGATGGCTTGGATGTAGAGCTCGGCAGCCGCGATATCTCCAAAGAACTCCCGCTGATCCCCATTGGGAACCCCGATGCGCAAGGTTGCTGGCAGTCCGGCATCGGCTAAACCCCGTGAGAACGGATCGTGGACGTCGTCGGCAGCCGCCGCATCCAGCACGGTCCGGGCATCGTGGCAGCTTCCTGCAAAAATGGAGACGCAATCAAGCGAGCGACAGGCGGGGAAGACACCGCGGGCACTCAGCACCCCGCGGCTGGGTTTGAGCCCGACGATCTGATTGAAGGCGGCCGGAACCCGCCCCGAGCCGGCTGTGTCAGTGCCGAGGGAGAAGGCGACCATGCCCGAAGCCACAGCCACTGCGGAGCCGGAGCTTGAGCCTCCCGAAATATGACGCGCATCAAACACCGATGCACACGCACCGTAAGGGGTCCGGGTTCCGACAAGACCCGTCGCAAACTGATCCAAGTTGGTTTTCCCGATCGGGATCGCCCCGGCCGCAATGAGCCGGTCCACCACCGTCGCGGAATGCGCCGGAGTAAATGCAAACGCCGGACACCCGGCGGTCGTGGGCACCCCGGCTAGGTCGATGTTGTCTTTGATCGCAAACGGCACACCGTAAAGCGGCAGCTCAGCAAACCGCTCGGGCTGCAATCGCTCCACATAGCCCATAATCTGGGAGCGCTCCAACAACGTAATCCAGACATGCGGATGCGCAGGGTCCGAAGCTCGCCGCAGAGCTTCCTCGACCACGTCGGCAACGCTATTCCGCCGCTCACTATAGAGCCGCCGGAGAGCGGGAATGGTGAATGTCATAACTAGAAAGGGCCTGCCATGTGGCATGGGCTTGCAGCCGATGATCTCCTTGGAGTTCGCGTCCTGCCGTTCATGGGCTGGCAGCCCATGCCACAGGGTCGGGCTTTATGGAGCATCCGCTTTGGGCTTGGGTTGGCATTCAATCAGCACCAAGAGCGTTTGACCGGGCTCGACTCGATTGCCTTTCTGAGCAACCACCCGGTGCACCGTACCGCCCACGGGCGCAGTGATCGCGGTTTCCATTTTCATGGACTCTAGCACCAGCAGTTTACTTCCCTGCTCAACGTCGTCCCCCTCTTGCACAAGCACCTCCCAAATACACCCGGGCAGGTGCGCGCAAATCACACGGCCACCGGCAGGCAACTCGATCTCTTCGTGCGTTGGCTCGGGCTCCGGCTGGCTCTCGACCACGTTCTGCCCTGCTGCAATCCATCGCTCACGCTCCGCTCCGAACGCAGCTCTTTGGGTTTCCCGGAACTGGGCGATCCCTTTGGCATTGCTCTCCAAGAAGGCATGGTAGTCCTTGAGCCGAAACGTTTCTTCTTCAATCCGAACTTGGAAACGACCGGTCAGGAAGTCCTCGCGATGTTGGAGCAATTGTTCGGGACTCACCGGGTAAAACCGGATCTGGTCAAAGAACCGTAGCAGCCACGGTTTGCCTGGTTGGAAGTCTTGGGTGGACCGGTGCGTATTCCACACCTGCACGGTGCGCCCGACAAACTGGTAGCCTCCCGGCCCCTCCATTCCATAGATACACATGTAGGCGCCGCCGATGCCTACGGCGTTCTCCGGGGTCCATGTGCGGGCAGGGTTGTATTTGGTAGTTACCAGCCGATGGCGCGGATCGAGCGGCGTAGCCACCGGGGCGCCCAGATAGACATCCCCCAAGCCCAGCACCAGATAGCTGGCTTCAAAGACAATACGGCGCACTTGCTCGAGAGTCTCCAACCCGTTGATGCGCTGGATGAACTCCAAATTACTCGGACACCATGGTGCATCGGGTCGCACCGACTGCATGTATTTCTGGATGGCCAACTGGGTAGACGGATCATCCCACGAAAGCGGAAGGTGCACGATGCGTGAGGGCACCTCAATGGACTCTAGGTCGGGCAACTCCGCTTCGGCTTGGACCAGGACCTCCATGAGATCCTCAAGCGGCAATGTGCGGCAGTCGTAATGGATTTGCAGGGAGCGGATCCCTGGAGTCAGATCCAAGATGCCTGGCAGCTTTGATCTTTCACACCACTGCATGAGCGCGTGGACTCGGAAGCGCAGCGTCAAATCAAGGACGAGCGGGCCGTATTCCACCAACAGGTACTTATCCCCCGCTCGCCGGTAGCAAACGGCGACACGCCCGGGGCCCTCTGCAATGCGGTGCTGCACGGCCTCTTCAACGCCCGTGGATGCATCGAGGGGCGAATCCACACTGTCCAGCGCCAGGGCTGCGATCTCTCGATCCTGTCGCAGTTCGCATGCGTTGGCGTGGGCCATCGGTATCCGGACGAACCGGACCGTATCACCGGGTTTGAGCTGGCCGATTTTCCAGAGCTCACTCTGAACGATGCAGGCCGGGCAAACAAATCCGCCCAAACTAGGACCGTCCGGGCCAAGGATGATGGGCATGTCCCCCGTGAAATCAATGGTTCCGATCGCGTAAGCGTTGTCGTGGATATTGGAAGGGTGCAAGCCAGCCTCGCCTCCGTCGGCGCGTGCAAACTGGGGCTTTGGACCAATCAAACGCACGCCTGTGCGGTTTGAATTATAGTGCACCTTCCAATCCGTGGAGAAAAGCATCTCGATATCGGCCTCGGTGAAAAAGTCCGGGGCGGCATGCGGCCCATAAATCACACCGATTTCCCAAGCATTGGCATAATTGGGAATCAGCCCGGGAGCCAACGCGCGTACCCGATCAGTGGCAGACTCCAAGCCGGCGCTGGTTGGAGCGAGATGAAGAACATCGCCCAAACGCAAGGAGCGTCCGCCGTGCCCGCCGAAGTTGCCAAGAGTGAAGGTCGCCCGGCTGCCTAGATACCGGGGAGATTCGAACCCGCCCCGGACAGCCAGGTAGGCGCGCGCTCCGGGGCCGTTGACGTTTTGCATCCGGAGTACGTCTCCGGCAACAACACTCACGGTCTGCCACCGTAGGAGTGGCTGTTCGTTGAGCAAGGCCCCAAGGTCAGCACCCGTGAGGGCAATCTGCGTCGGTGCGTTGAAACGCAGCGTCGGCCCAGTCATCATGATCTCAAGGGCCGCCGCGGATTCGCTATTGTCCAAGAGCCGATTGGCATATCGGAACGCCAAGTGATCCATGGGCCCCGAGGGGGGCACGCCTATGGCCCAGTACCCGACCCTTCCCGGGTAATCCTGGAGCGTGGTTTGGGCGCCCGCCTCGAGTACGTCGATGGTGCGCGGCACGTAGGCGAACTGCCCGAGAAATCCCGTGGTCGCGCGGCCCTCGGCGAATGTCTCCGAAGCGATGACCTCGCGCAAGTATCCCAGATTAGACTCGATGCCTCCAAAAACGGTCTCACCGAGCGCGCCTGTCATCCGCTCCAAAGCTGCATCCCGGTCGGCTGCATGCACTATGATCTTGGCCAGCATCGGGTCATAATACGGTGTCACCTCGGTCCCGTTCTCCACCCAGGTCTCGCAGCGCGCGCTAGCGGGCAAGCCAACTTCGGTCAGCAGCCCGCAGCTGGGTTGGAAATTCTTATTCGGATCTTCCGCATAGATCCGGACCTGGATCGCGTGTCCGCGCGGGGCGTGCGTGTAATCCTTTAGGAAAGAGGAATCGCCCGCTGCCAGCCGTACCATCCACTCGACCAAATCCACGCCGGTCACCTCCTCGGTGACTCCATGCTCGACCTGCAGCCGCGTGTTCACCTCTAAAAAATAAAACTCGCCGCTATCGGCATCGAAAACGAACTCGACCGTGCCAGCCGAGCGATAGTTGACAGCGCGCCCAAGCTTGACCGCGGCTTGCGCCAGATGCTCGCGTTGGGCCTCGCTAAGCCGCGGGGCCGGTGTTTCCTCAATAACTTTTTGGTTGCGCCTCTGAGCCGAGCAATCGCGTTCGCCTAATGCCACCACTTGCCCTTTGCCGTCTCCGAATATCTGCACCTCGATATGCCGGGCTCGCGCAACGAATTTCTCCAGAAACAAACCCGACTCCTTGAAATTGCTCGCGCTAAGACGTTGAACGCTCGCGAAGGACGCTTGGAGCTCACCCTCATTGGCGCAAACGCACATGCCAATCCCGCCGCCACCGGCTGTGCTCTTGAGCATGACCGGGTAGCCAATCCGAGCGGCTTCCTCCCTCGCGTGCTGGAGGCCTGCCAGCAACCCCGTACCCGGAAGCAATGGCACCCCGTGCGATGCGGCTAGCTCGCGAGCCGTGTGCTTCAATCCAAAGGCCCTCATTTGATCCGGCGTGGGCCCGATAAATACAAGGCCCGCTTGCTCGCAGGCTTCCGCAAAAGCCGGGTTCTCGCTCAGGAAACCGTAACCAGGATGGACAGCTTGCGCGCCGGTTTGGGCGGCCGCGCTCAAGATACGATCAATCCGCAGATAGCTTTCAGAAACGGCCGGGGGTCCAAGCAGAACGGCCTCATCGGCATCAGCGACGTGCAGGGAACGGGTATCGGCCTCGGAGTACACTGCGACGCTCTCGACATGGAGGCGCTTGAGAGTCCGTGTGATGCGGCGGGAGATCGCGCCGCGGTTGGCGATGAGAACTTTGGTAAACATCAGGGCCAGATAAGCAGCCGCACGGGCGTAGGATTGAACGCGTTGCAGGGGTTGTTGAGCTGTGGGCAGTTGGAGATCAGGCAGATGACGTCCATCTCAGCGCGCATCTCCACATACCGGCCCGCGGCTGAGACCCCGTCCTCAAACGAGAGCGCCCCGTCCGGGGTGACAGGGACGTTCATGAAGAAGTTGATGTTGTGGGTGATGTCGCGCTTATCCCAGGTCGGCTGCCAGCGCTGGATCCCGCGCAGAAAGCTGTCCCGGCAAGCATGCATGGAGCGCTTCTCGATGGCATACCGCACCATGTTGCTCTCGCAGGCGCACGCGCCGCCAAGGGTGTCATGGCGGCCACACGTATCTGCCGTGATCGTAAGCATCACGTTGCCCCGGGTCGACATGAGCCGGGTGCCAGTCGTCAGATATAAGGACGCCTGCTCCCGCACTGTGTCTTGGGCGCTGTAACGGTCGGCCGGGTCCGCAGCGCTGTAAAATAGCGTGTCTGCGGCTTGATTGCCTTCCATGTCCACGATCCGGAATGTCTGGCCCGCCCGGATCTCGTGCATCCACGGCTCCCCGGCCAACAAGACCGACTCGTAGACAGCATCGGATGGGGCCAACGTGCTCGTTGTGCTCATAAGTAATAGCGTTCAGTAAGTGTGAAGCCCCGGCTGTTCTCTGGGCACGACATCCGGCACGCATCCAAAGCCGTTGGCTCCGGTGAACTCCAAACCGTCAAATGCGCGCCTTGGGGCGCGTAGCTCGTTTTTGGATCCATCGGATGCATGCAGCTATTGAGGATGACTAACGTGTTCATCTCCGCCCGCAAGTCCACATAGGCCCCTGCCCGGGCGTGGCCCTCCTCGAAAGACAATCCCCCGGCAGCATCTGCCGTGACCTTTGAAAAGAAATTCACGTTCATCGCTAGGTCCCGCTCGCCCATCCCATACTTGCCGAGCTCCACCAGAAAGCTGTCGTGCGCGTTTCGATGAAATTTGTTTCGGGCGCTTTGGTAGCTGAGTTCCCCGTACCGCTTAGACGTGCCCGACTCGTTCGATGCGCCCCCTAGCGGATCATGCCACCCGCAGGTATCATCCGTGATGGACACCAGCACACGGCCCATATCCGAATATAAGCAATGGCCAGTGGTCAAGCGCGCCGTGTGCTGACATTTCAGGGTATCCGGCAAGTTAAGCCGTTCACAAAGAAGCTCAAAATTGTAGAAGAGCGCCGCGACATTAGCCCCATCAGCCAACGCTGTGATTCTCAAGGTCGTGCCGCGTTTGAGGACATGCGACCAATTGGAAGCGGCGGGCAATGCTTCTTCGAAGCGGATTTGCGCAGGATCAAGCCGGGACATAGCTTAATAGATTGGGGGCAGTAGAGTGGAGGTCACGTTGAGGTAGCCGTGCTTGACGCCTTTGCAGGCGATCAGCTCATTAGCAATCTGCTCGAGCCGAATGCCCGGCGCTTGTGCGAGGATGAGTTCGAGGCTGTGGTGGTTTTCTAAATGCACGTGCTGGGAAGAGATGATTTCCTTGAGGTACTTGTGCTGGATTTTCATGAGCCGGCCTTGCAACGCCGGTTTGGCATGGTCGTAGATGAGCGTGATCGTGCCCGCCATAATCTCTTTCCCAAACTGCTGGGCGTGCTGGACGAGTTGTTCGCTGATCATTTTGGAGATGGCCTCCGAACGGCTGGCATAACCACGGGCGGCCACCATGGCGTCCAGTTGGACAAAGAGTTGCACGGGCAGCGAAATGCTGATGCGGGCGGCAGGACGCGGTTTGAGGGTTTTAACCATTAGGGCGAGCAATGAGCAGCTAGCGTGCTAGGAATCCGCAAAGTATTACGAATTGTCCTGCCGCTCATACGCCCACTTCCCACTTCCCGCTTCCCTGTCGCTTTTTCATCAGCCCCCCTGTGCGCTTTTGCGCACGGTGAGATAAATACTCCGTTTCGTAATACTTCATTTTACCCGCTCTCCCGGGTCGCGCTGGGCTGGAACGCTTTTTCGCCGGTCTACAGCACTCATGGCACGGAGACTGCATAGGGCACTGATCCGTCATCCCATTGTTAATATCCAACACCATGAAATTCAAATCCACCATCGCACTCGCCTTAAGCCTAGCCGCGGCCGCAAATCTCCACGCCGAGCCTCTGAAAATCGCATACTCGGACTGGCCCGGGTTCACAATTTTTGAGCTCGCCAAACAGAAGGGCTGGTTCAAGGAGGCCGGACTCGATGTGGACCTAGTCTGGTTTGAATACCTGCCCTCCATTGATGCCTACTCTGCGGGCAAGGTGGATGCAGTCACCATCGTGGGAACCGATGCGCTCGTGACGGGGGCCAACGGAGCCAAAAGCAAATTCGTTGCCCTCCTGGATTACAGCGAAGGCAGCGATATGATCATCGGCGCGCCTGGAATCGAATCCATCAAGGATCTGAAGGGGAAGAAAATCGGGATCGAAACCACATTGGTTGAGCATCTCTTGCTGCTCAAAGCTCTCGAAGAGAACGGCCTTAAGCTCTCCGACGTGGAGCTGATAAATACGGCCACAGACAAAACCCCGGAAACCCTGGGGTCGGGCAAGGTAGCGGCAATTGGCGCATGGTATCCGATCTCCGGAAACGCCCTAAAACAAGTGGCGGGATCCAAAAAGCTTTTCACTAGCGCCAACGTCAAAGGCCTCATCTACGACGTGCTCGCGGTTAATCCCGCCAGCTACGGCAAGCACAAGGAGGATTGGGCCAAGGTCGCCGCGATTTATTATAAGTGTGTGGATTACCTCAAGAATCCAGCGACCCGGGAGGAGGCCATCAAGATCATGGCGGCAAAGGTCGGAGCCGATGCCGCAGACTACGCCAAGAACATCCCGGGAACCCATTTCCTAACGGTCTCAGAAGCTAAAGCTGCCGTCAAAATGGGCACCGGACTGGATTCCATCTACGGATCGCTCAAGGTGGGCGATCGCTTCAATCTCGATAACAAAGTCTACAAGGTCTCTCAGAAGCCTGAGAACTATGTGGTCCCAGGCGTTATCAACGCTCTGAAGTAGACGCCCCATGGCGCATCGCGACTGGTTGGGCTTGAAGATGGAGCTGCCGCGCAAGCGGCGGCTCCTGCTCACCCTTCTCTCTTTCATCATCCCCGTCGGGCTTTGGTGCGCCGTTAGTTACATCCCGTGGGTTTGGCATCCCTTGGTCCGGGTTGTCGTTCCCGGCGATGTTGATTATTTCACCGAGGATATGGATGTTCGGCGCGCGGACTTTGAGGCCGAGTCGACTAAGGCCCTCGCTGCCGGACTGACCCCACCACAAGGGTTCCGGGTCAATCCTGTCTACCTTCCGGCCCCGCATCAAGTCGCTCGGGCTTTCTATACCGCCTTCAAAACACCACCGAGGCTGCCCAACGAGCCGTGGCTTCATGAAAGCTTAGGCCACAGTATCCGCACGATTCTCTGGGGATTTGTCGTTTCATCCCTCTTCGGACTGCCGCTAGGCATTCTATGTGGCACCTATCGCTTCTTCGCTCGTTTGCAGGAGCCCTTCATCGAATTTTTCCGTTACTTGCCAGCGCCAGCCTTTGGAGCGCTCAGCGTCGCGGTTCTGGGAATTGATGATGCGCCCAAGATCGCCATCATTTTCATTGGAACGTTTTTCCAGCAGGTTCTGGTGATCTCCAATACCGTGCGCAAAGTGGATCCCGCGCTCATCGAAGCGGCCCAGACCTTGGGAGCTTCCGGTTGGAAACTGATCTCCCGGGTAATCATTCCCGCTTCGAGTTCCGAGGTGTACACGGACATGCGGATTCTCCTGGGCTGGGCTTGGACTTACCTCATCGTTGCCGAAGTGGTCGGCACCATGTCGGGGATTACCTATTTCATCAACCAACAGGCGCGTTACCGGAATTTCGACAACGTCTACGCGGCCATCGCCATGATCGGGATTATCGGCTTCTCCACGGACCTCGCTCTGGCTTGGCTGGGGACTGTGCTCTTCCCGTGGAAACGCAAGGCGCGGAGCTCAGCGGCCCGGCAGCGCCGCCCAATGCCACTGCGCTGGTTCCGCCCAAAGATTGCCGCGTTCATACCAACCGCTGACAAGCCTGCTGGCGAACTCCCATGTCCTCCCTCACACTGAATCTCCCCGATTATCGGGCCCAGGCTCCCGAGGTTGCCGCGCGCTTCGAGCGAATCCGCCAGCGCCCGGTCATCTTGAGCGTGCAGGGACTCAAGAAAGAGTTCGGCTCTGAAGGGCGCATCGTTTTTGAAGATATCTCCCTAAACATTCATCGGCGCGAATTCATTTGCGCCATCGGCCCCTCCGGATGCGGCAAGTCTACCCTTATCCGGATCGTGGCCGGCTTGGATGAAGCCAGTGGCGGGGTCGTCCTCCTCGACGGCAAGGGTGTCACGGGCCCCGGTCCGGATCGCGGCATGGTTTTCCAAGGCTACACACTTTTCCCGTGGCTCACAGTCAAGCGTAACGTGATGTTCGGCCTCGAGATGTGCGGACCCTCAGCCGGGATTCCCGAGGCCGAAGCCCGCCAATGGCTGGACATGGTTGGGCTCGGTAAATTCGAGAATGCCTATCCGCACGAACTCTCTGGAGGAATGAAACAGCGGGTCGCGATTGCCCGGGCATTGGCGAACAATCCGCGCATCCTGATTATGGACGAACCTTTCGGTGCTTTGGATGCCCAAACCCGTTGCCAGATGCAGAGCTATCTCCTCCAGATTTGGCGTAAGGTCGATGTGACCATCCTCTTCATCACCCACGATTTGGATGAGGCCTCCTATCTCGCGGACCGTATCTTAGTGATGGGAGCCAATCCCGGCCGGGTGGTGGAATTCATTGAAAATCCGGTGCCCCGTCCCCGAAGCCCGGCCCAATTCTTGTCGGCAGAGTTCTTAGCCCTGAAACGTCGGTTGGAGGAGCATATCCATCCTCCGATCGAAGTGGACGAGGAAAAGTTGCCGATGATCAAACTCACCCACGTCGGCGACGAGGTTGAGTAGCGCTCCCCCGTTCGTTGCGCCTTGGCGAGACTTTGCGTGAGAAATTCCCGGATGTTCTGCTCCTGTCTCTGCAACCTACGCTCCCCGGTCACCCGGCGCACACTGAGGCGTACCGCTCACCCGAGCATTTCCATGTGGAGGGCGAGGAGGGTTTGGCGCTGGGAACACGTGCCGGCGGCGATCCGCACGGCTTCAATGTCGCCGGCGATAATCACGCTGTGTTTTGCGCGGGTGATTGCCGTGTAAAGGAGCTCGCGCGTCGCCATCGGGCTCTCCTTCTGCGGCAAGACCACCAGCACATGATCAAACTCGCTGCCCTGCGAGCGATGGATGGTGATGGCCCAAGCCGGGCTGTATTCGGGCAGCCGCGCCACCGAGAATTCCTGCAGTCCGCCACTGAGCGTCGGGAACCAGGCTTTGCGTGCGCCGCTCCCGTCGGTGTGTATGACGCCCACCGCCCCATTGCGCAGGCCCGTTTCAGGATCATTCTGGTTGATGATGATCGGCCGGGTGCGCACGAGCTCCGGGTGCCGGGAAAAATAGCCGTCGATCATCGCGCTGGTCGCTTTGGAGCCGACGAAGTATTCCCGTTGGGCGGTCAAAATGCAGACTTTGCCCAGGGCAGCGAGCGCGGATTGCGGGGTGTCGGCCCCGGCCACTTCTTCGAGCACGGAGCGGATGGACCCAGGCAGCGCGGTGTAGCTCAGCGCCGCGCCCGCCGTGGGCAGCCATTGCAGCCCGGTTTCCTGCGCAGCGCAGCCGGAGTTCTCCAGCAAGTTGACGGCCCCGGCGGCGTCGAAAGTTTCCAAGGCCTTGGCAAAGGCGAGGATGCCGGGACGATCCTTGAAGCGGCGCGCCTCGGTAAGATGCACGTGTGACGCACTCAAGGCGGACGCCGCTTTGCTGGCCGTTTGGGCCAATGCGCTGAGCACGTTGCCGTGTCCCACGCTTTCGAGTTGGTTGGGGTCGCCCAGCAAAATGAGCCGCGCGTCTTTGGGCAAGGCTTCCAGAAGCGCCCTCCAGAGCAGCACGTCGATCATCGAGCACTCGTCCACGATCAACACCCGGATGGGCAGAGGATTGGCCGCGTCAAAACGGCAGCAGCCGGTGCCCGGATTGTATCCAATGAGCGAGTGCAGGGTGGCACTTGATTGGGCCACGATCTTCAGCGCGCCGGTGAGGGGAAGAAATTTTTCCGGCAATGCTCCAAGCGAATCGCTGACAGCGCCCTTCATCCGGTCAGCGGCTTTGCCGGTAGGCGCGGTGAGGCGGATTTGTGCGGGGCCAATGCCGGAGTCGATGAGGAGGGCCAGAATCCGCGCCAATGTGTAGGTTTTGCCGGTCCCTGGGCCCCCGGTAATCAGAGTGAGTTGGCGCGCAAGGGCCACTCGTGCCGCTTCCAACTGGCGGTCGCCGGTTTGTGCTTGGGGAAAGAGTTCACGGAGCTTGGTCTCCCCTGAAAGCTCGTGCGCCGTAGCGGCGGCCAATGCGAGCAGACGCCCGGCGATCTGGCGTTCGGCTTGGAAAAAGTGCCAGGATTGCAACAAAGGCCCACCCTGCCCCGGAACGATGACCAGCGGCCGTGGGGACGGCCCTGTAGCCGCCGAGCCCGCGGCCGAGGCCGCAACCGTAACGCCCGTGCCCCAATGATCGGCCGCGAACCCCGGAGACACGCCCGATAAATCGCAGGCGGTGCCGCCTTGGCTGTGGGCGTTGAGAAGGGCACGCACGTGTTTAAAGGCGTGCTCGGGCAGTCCCCAGCGGCGCTGTAACCAATCGAGGTCGGGAGAGATTAGTTCGCGCATGAGAGGTGTGCGGGTTGAAAAAACAAAGCGTCCAGCGCGGCGAGCAGTTCTGGCGCGGGCTGGATACTCAAAACGCCGCAGCTGCTGCCGGCACGCACGGCGCGCAGGAAGATTAACCAAGCGCCCACGATGGGGATTTTTGGCCCCAGATACCGGCGCAGCGCAACCAGATAGAGATGAGCTTGGAGCAGGTAATGGCTGCTCATCGCGCATTCCAGTAGGGAGGCGGTGTCGTAGGATTCCAGAGTCGGGCCGAGCTTGTTGGTTTTCCAGTCGATCACCCCCCAAGTGCCGTCATGAAAGGCCAACCGGTCGAGAAACCCCTGCAGGAACCCCTCCAGTTCGTTACCGCTCAGATTACCGAGCAGCAGCGCGTATTCTTTTCCCACGGCATCGCCGTGGACGGCGAAGGCCCCGGCCAGCAAGCGCGGGCTCAAGGAGCGTGCGATGGGCAAATGAAAATGCCACTCCGAAGCGGTGGGGTGCGGGCAGGCTTGGGCGACCGTGCAGTCCAACCCGGGCAGGACGGTTCCGCGCAGCTCATTTAGCATGTCGGCCACGCCCTCCGCCAGCGGGGCAGACCCAGCGCTGGATGCAACCGCGTAACGCCGCAGATGAGCGTCCACTTCCGCCAGGTCCGGGGCGGAAAAATCCGAGCCTTCAATCCAGTCGTGAATGGCCGTGCCCATCAGCGGACCGCCCGGGGCGCTCAGAAAGCCGTTGGAGGCCGTGCCCATCGCCGACCCGGTGGAAACCTGGGCCGGTGCGGGCGCGTGTACATCGGATCCCCCTTGGGGATTTTTTTCGCGCGTCAGCGAGGAAAACGAGGTGACGCTCCAAGGCGCGGGAATCCTGGGAATCGGCTGCGCGGCGAGCTTGAGAGCCGACGCGGAGGCGGAGGGCTGCCAAACCGCCGGGTCTGAATCCGGTGGGAGGGTGACTCTGATGTGGCCGCAGCTCGCACTCATGGTTTCGAGGGTGGCGGCATGGCGGGCACCGCGCCCGTCCGTGGTAGCCGTTTGTTTCCACTGACCGAAATCGGGGTTGGGCTGGGCGCGGAGCAACCAGTCCAAGGCACTGGGCAGCTCTTTTCCCGCAGTTTCTCCCGCGCAGATCCAGAGCCGTACTTTGGCCCGGGTCATCGCCACATAAGCAAGGCGCAGGCGATCTTCAATGGCATTCTGCTCAATGCGGGCACGGATTCCTGGATCCAACTCGCAGCCTAGGTTTACGATCCGGGTGGGACGGCCCGGCTCGCCAAAAATCTGGACGCCCTTGGGCACTTTGGTGCCCCAAAGAAACGGGCAAAAGACGAGATTGTATTCGAGTCCCTTGGCCGAATGCATGGTGACGATCTGAACGGCCTCCGCGTCGCTCTCAAGTTGTTGCTGGCGCTCATCACTGGCGGTGCGCTCATCGGCATTGGCGATTTCCTGGCGCAACCAGCGCAACAGATGCTCGGGCTTGGGACCGAGATCCATCGCTGCGGCTTGGAGCAGGTCGGTCAATTGGCGGAAGTTGGTCACCCGCCGCTCGCCCTGGGAGGAACGGGCCAGGCGCTCGGAAATGCCTTCCTCGGCATCCATCAACGCGAGGGCAGGAGCGATCCCTTGGCGCTGCTGGATTTTTTGCCAGCGCTGAAACGTCACCAGCACGGCGTCGTCGAGCACCGCGTCAGCGCGGATTTTCCGCAGGGCCTGATCATCGCGCCCCAGTAGACGGGTAGCCAGCGCGGCAAAGCGCAGCCCAGCCCGGCGCGGCTCGTTGATGGCCCGCAGCAGGGTGAGCATTTCGGCGGCCTCCGCAGAGTTCATGATATCGCCGCCTTTGGCCACAATCGCAGGAACCTTGCGTGAGTGGAGCGCGTCGGCGACCGCCTCGGCTTCATAGCCGCTGCTCACCAGCACTGCAAAATCTCCCGGACGCACTGACTCGGCCTGGAGTTGCGTGCCATCTGGCCCGGTGGAGATCAGGCGCGCATCTTTCGCCCTCAGGATGCGAACGATCTCCGAGGCAACGGCCCCGGCGATGCGGGCGAGCCGGTCCCCATTGAGGCGGTACTCATCTTTCTGGGCATCCCCGGCCAGCCAGACTTCCACCCGTCCCGGGCAGGGTGCGCCGCCGACGTGCAACACTGTGTCGTGAGCGAGGCCGGAAGTGGCGGGCACAAAATTCAGGCCCTCTTTGAGTAAGGAGTTTGGCGGGGCAAAGAAGGCGTTAACGGCGGCCACCAGCGGTGCGCAGGAGCGGTAGGTTTTATTGAGCGGAAAGATCTGGCTCCCGGCCCGCCGCTTGGCCTCCAGATACGTGTTCACGTCGGCGCCGCGGAAGCCGTAGATGGCCTGTTTGGGGTCGCCGATGAGCACGAGCCGATGCACGGCCAGCGCGGCTTCTCCGGGCGCGCCAAGGAAGATTCGATGGAAGATTTCAAACTGGCGTGGATCGGTGTCCTGGGATTCATCGATCAACGCGACCCGGTAGCGGGCGCGCAGACGCACAGCGAGCGCGGGTCCGTTGTCCGAGCGCAACGCATCGCGCAGCGAGCCGATTAGCCCGTCGTAGGTGATCTGGCGGTTGGCGCGCAAACCCGCTTCAACCGTCGCCCGGACGGTCTTGGAGCAATGATTGCGCCAATGCCAGACGAGAAGATTGAGCTTCTTGAGCAGGTCGCTGGCGCCCACCACCACAGGAAGCAGCGCCACGTCAGCACACAGGGCTTTGCCCGCCTTGGAATTCGCTCTGATCCAGCTGTCCGCTTCGGCAATAGCGGCGACAGCGCTCATGAATCCGGGGTCGGCCAGCGATTGAGCCTCGCGCACGCAACGGATAATCTCTGCGCGATACGCAGCGTCCCGGCCGCCCTTGTTCCAGCTAACCACCTTTTCAAACAGTTCCGCCAGCTCCCCGCAGGCCGCATCAGTGAAAAAGGCAGGCGCCGGTTTGAGCTCGGAAAAAGCCTGCTCAAAATCCTGCGTCGGCGGATCAGTTTCCGCGTCCTCCAAAGCCATGGTTTTTTTGACAAACTCCAAATCGTCGGCTAGGGACCAGGCGCGCGCGATGGCCACGGTCGCGAGTTCCGGGTCGTCTGCGAGGCGCGATTTCCAGAGGTCATAGAGCTGCGGCTCGATAAACTCGGTGGCGTCGGGCACGAGCTCGGGCATGGCGGGCAGCCCGCACAAGGGGCCTTCGCTTTGCAGGGTGCGCTGACAGAAGGAATGGATCGTTGAGACCGCCGCCAGATCGATGTCCCGCAGCGCCTTGCGCAGAATCGCCACGTGCCGGGGCAGGTTGAACTTTTGCCGAAGCCGATGCACGCCCGGGTCGGTTTGCGCCTCCCCGGCGAGGGCGGGTGAATCGAGTTTTTGGAGAACCTGGCGGACACGGTCGGAAAGTTCCCGGGCCGCGTCTTTGGTAAAGGTAACGAGTAAAATCTCGCTCAAGTTCTCTGCCGTGCCGTCAAGCAACAGCCGCGGCACCAAATGACTGATGGCATAGGTCTTTCCCGTGCCGGCGCTGGCTTCAATGATCGAAAGGCCAGGGGGTAGCTCGTCTTCGACGAAATCAAAGTCGGGTTGCATGGGAGAAGAGGGCGACAGATTGAAGGGAAAGTGTGGGCAAGGCCGAGCCGCAATACTGGGTCAGGGTCCCACCCAAGAGCGCAGGGGGGCGGCGACGGCGTTGGACCACCTCTGCCATTCCGCGCTGAGCTCAAAGGGGTCGCGGTCGCGCCATGCAATTTGGGCGGCTTCCTCGAAGCCTTCGCCTGCTCTCGCGCCATGCCCGGCGGGTTTGCTCCAAGCAGCCTTTGCCGAGGCGAGCGCCCGTTCATCGGAAGCGGAGGCTGCGAAACTTTTCGCGTAACAGTCCGCAGCGGCTGGGGCGTAACAGATCGGCCGGGATTGGCCTTGGAGATAACCCTCCACCAACCGGCTGAGGATGGCCCTGGCCTCCTGGGGCTCGATCGCGAGTAAAAGCGCGGGCTCGCAGCCGGGTTGGACGGAGTCGTCATCGAGCAACTCGGTAGGCACGTCATGGCCTGCGCAGGCCGCTGCGACCGCATGGATCCAGGGCTCGACGTGGTGTCTTCGTTCCTTGAATTGGCCCACCCGGTATCCCAGCAGCTTCGTGCCGTCGGCAGTTGTGCGCAGCGAGCCGCCAATCCGGACATTGCCCACGCTAAGGTCCAGCGGGATATTCTTGGGACCGCGTTCCTTGACGGCGTTGCCGAGGCGTTCGTTGGAGGCTTGCAACTCCAACCAGCGGCGGACACCCAGCGTTCGCGGCGGCAGCTGGCGCTGGGCAAAAGCCTGCGCCCGGGCGAGCTCGAGCCGGCTGGCACCAAAGGTAACCTCGGAAAAGATCGCGTGTTTGAGAGCCCACTCTTGGAGCCCGTCGAGCGAGAGGGGAGCGCGGTTGAAGTCCTCATCATTTTCCTCGGATCGCGCCAGCGCGATGCCTTGCGCCCGCAAAAAGGATTTCGCTGGGTTCTTCCAAAAATCGATCAGATCACCCAACGCGATCTCCTGCACCGGCCCGGCCTCGGATGCCGCGCCTTGCCAAAGTGGACAAAGCTCGGCGTCCGCCCCGGCAGCCAGCGCCGCAGCGATGGCTGCACTTTGTTGGTCGAAGGAGGCCGGCAATTGCGCGGGCTGGCCCGGTCCGGAGAAATAGCCGGAGGCAAAGGGCTGAAGGCGGTGCTTGACGATCAGCGGGACCCCGGCAGGGGCAGAGTCCCGGGCCGCGCGAAGCAGTTCATCCACGCATGAGGAGAACGGCTCCGTTTTCCCGCTCCGCACGTTTTGGGTGCTAGCGGTGAGAATGAGCCGATCGGTGGGCGTGAGCAGGGCATCCAGGAATACCTGGCGGTCGTCCACGCGCGGATTGCGGTCCCATGCTTTGGGGGACAATTGGAGAAGATCCCAGGCGGGAACCCGGTTCTGGCGCGGGAATTGGCCATCCTGCAGCCCGACAATGGCCAGCACCCGGCAAGGAATGTTCTGAAGCTGTTTGAACCGGCCCACGGTGATTTTGCCCGAGATCAATGCGCGCCCCCCGCTCTGGACGTTCTCGCTTTGAAGCCAGTCGAGCACGGCGCCGCAGTCGATGGCAAAATCGCAGGGCACTTCGGCGAGAAAGTTCAGCCGCGACTGGATCGCCAGCCGCGCGTCGGCGTCGGAGGAAAGCACTTGATCACATGCGGCTTTGAGCCGGAGGCTCCACTGGGCGGGACTGGCCCGCTGCTGCCATTCGAGCAGAATGGCCGCCAAACGCGCGTGCCACTCCAAAAAGGTTTCGAGGAATTCGGCATCGCCGCTCAGCGCGTCCGCCACCGGCAGCACATATTCGGGTTCGGCTCCGGTATACTGGAAATCCTGGCCGGGCCCGAGCCAACGGCCGGCGATGAGCCGATCGCGGGCAAAGTCCCAAGTGCCAACTTCGCCCGGAGAGGTCGAGCCGAGCCCCTGGGTTAAGCCCGAGCGTTTGATCCAATTCCGGGCGCGCTCTTCCGCATTCTGGTCGTCGCCCATGCCGAGCGCGTCGTGGACCGCGCGCAGATGAAGCAGCCCGAGGACTTCGCTGGCTTCGAAGCGGCCGCGCCGGGCCATGTCCAAAAGGGCCAGCAGGCCCTCCGCCACGGGGTCGCCCTCCGATGGCGGCAGCTCGGTGAGCCGCGTGGGCAAAGGCGCGGCGCCCTGCTCAAGAATCGCCGCAACCAGGGGTCCGTAGGTTTCCAGCGATGGGGTGACCACATGGACTTCTTCCGGCTTCAGGTCCGGAATTTCATGGAATGCGCGGAGCAATTCGTCCCGCAAGGCTTCCATTTCCCGTCTGGGGCCGAAGCACGAGTGGATGCAAAGCGCGTTCTCTTTGAAGGAGGGTCCGTCGGTGGCGGGTCGGCGGAGTTCGCGGATGTCGGCTTGGATTTGGCCCAGCAAGGTGTGTGGTTGGGCGATCGTCGCGGAGGGTTCCGGCCAGTGGGTGTATTGCTCGTCCAGAGTGTGGCCCAACAGCAGGAAGGAGCCCACCGCGTGGCGTCCCATGGAAACCAGCAGCGGATGGCCGTCGTGCATCGGGAGCGCTTCGGGGTCGATCCCGGCATCGGGCAGATCAGCCTCCAGACCCCGCTGGGAGCGCAGTTCGCCTAGATAGCCCATTGACGGCAGCACGATGTGCAAGCGCGCATCGCATCCGGCTTGGCCCATCAGCCTGAGCATTTGCGCCAGCAGCGGGTCAATGACTCCGGTCCCTAGGACGAGGATTTTCGGGAACGCCGCACGCAAGGCCGGCAAATAATCCGGGCTCTGGCGCAATGCTGCCAGCTCAAGGGCGGGATGCGGCGCGTCGATTTCCTGCTGCAACTGCGTCCATAACCGGCGCTGCCAAAGCTCGTGGGGGTTGCTGGCGCTTTTAGGTGCGGTGGGTTGGCCAGCCGCCCAGCGCTCGATCATTTCAGGCCGGAAATGCCCGTACTGGTCAAAGCGATCGGCGATGAGTTCCGCCATGGCCAAACGGTCGCGATCCGACGGATTGTGGACGCCGAGTTCAACGCTGTACTCGTCAATACGCGGAAGGATCCGCCAAGTGAGTTGGCGTTTGGACCAGAGCTCGGAGTTCGACTTGCCGCCCGCCGCCAGGGCTCTTTCAAGAAAGGTCTGGGGCATGATGAAATCCAAGCCCATGCAAACTCCCCGCCGCCTGGCGACATGGAGCTGAATCCACTCTTTGAAAGGCACGGATGGGACGACAATAGATAAAGGCCGGGGCCCATCGACCGGGGAAGTCAGATCCGCAAATATGGCTTCGACCAAGTGGCCGAGGTCGATATGGGGAATAACCGGGATCGGGGCGAGCACCGCGCGAGCTTATAAATTGTCCCCTGTGGCGCACAGCATTTTCGTCCACGGAGCGCGAGCCGACCCGGATGAAAGCCAGGTGCTTGGGACCACTGCCCCCTCATGTGCCCGCTGAATTTGAAACAGCCACCTGTTCCTACTTTTGCCACCTCTGCCACCTCTGCCACCTCTGCCACCTCTGCCACCTCTGCCACCTCTGCCACCTCTGCCACCTCTGGGGTTAAAGATAGCCGACCGCTTACTGGGCGGGATGCTTTCCTGGGGAGCGGTGTTTGGTGAATCCTCCCCGGGCTGTTCGATACGGCTAATTTTACCGCAGAGGTGGCAGAGGAGCAGAGGTGGCAGAGAAGCGAGCAGGTCCGTTCTAAACTTCCTTAACCTAGCGCCATCCCCACCTGACCCTGTCTCCGCCACCTCTGCCACCTCTGC
>JAYVTN010000455.1:0-21753 GCA_043788785.1 Spartobacteria bacterium
TTGAGCCGTTGCCATCGGTTAGCACTCCGCCGCACTGGTAATGGGCTGCGGGTACCACCGGGATCGGCTGCGACGTGATATCGATCCCGTATCTCAGGCACGTCTCATAGATATTCGGGAACCGATCCCGGACAAATTCAGCCGGTTTATGGGTCATATCCAGATAGACACACTTGGCGCCCGTGCGCTTCATCTCCGCATCAATGGCACGGGCCACAATGTCGCGGGGGGCAAGTTCCAGGCGCGCATCATATCCGCCCATGAACTGACGCCCCTTTGAGTCAATGAGGCGGGCGCCTTCGCCGCGAACGGCTTCGGAGATTAGGAACGAGCCCGCATCGGGGTGATACAGGCAAGTCGGATGGAACTGGATGAATTCCATGTTGGCTACTTGGGCGCCGGCTCGCCAAGCCATTGCCAAGCCGTCGCCCGTGGCAACCGCAGGATTGGTCGTATAAAGGTAGACCTTCCCGCACCCACCGGTGGCCAGGATGACACGGTTGCTACTGAGGGTTAGCACCTCACCGGAGGCTTCATTGAGGACATAAGCCCCTAAACAGCGGTCGGCACTGACATGGCCCAGTTTACGTAAGGTGATTAGATCGATGGCGATATGGTTTTGGAGCACCTCGATCCTCGGCTCTGCTGCCACGGCCGCCAGGAGCGCCTCCTCGATGGCCAGTCCAGTCAAGTCACGGGCGTGCAGGATACGGCGTTTGGAATGCCCGCCCTCCCGTGCCAGATCCAGGGCCGAGGCTCCATGGCCATCGCCCCGCTCATCAAACTGGACCCCGATCTCCATCAGTTCGCGGATCCGCGCCGGCCCATCCGTCACGATGGATCTCACGATGGATTCGTTGCAGAGGCCCGCGCCCGCCTCCAAGGTGTCCCGCACGTGGAGTTCAAAAGAATCTTCCACGCTTGTTACGCAGGCAATCCCACCCTGCGCATACCGCGTATTGGATTCTCCAGGCGTTCGCTTTGTTACAATGGCGACGCTTCCGGCTTTTGCCGCTTTCAAAGCAAAGCTTAACCCGGCAATCCCGCTGCCGATGACTACAAAGTCGTATGCCTTCATTTCAACCAAAGATTATCGATTAGACGGGTGGTGCCGAAAAACGCTGCGACAGCAATGAGTGCATGGGGTCGCATTTTTGTGATGGGCTGGAGGGAGTCTGCGTCGACGATTTCTACATAATCGATCCGAGCCAGAGGTGCTTTGGCGAGTGTGGCTATGATCAGGGCCCGCAATCGGGCTGCGCTGGTTTGCCCGCGTTCCACCGCTTCCCGGGCCCGCTGGAGCGCGTGCTGGAGCACTGGGGCCTGGGCACGTTCTTCCAAACCCAGAAACTGGTTGCGTGAACTCAGTGCCAAACCGTCTGGTTCACGGGCGGTCTCCACATGCACGATTTCCACATCCATATCCAAGTCGCGTACCATCTGCCTCAGGACGGTGTATTGCTGGAAGTCCTTGAGCCCGAAAAGCGCAAAGTCCGGGTTAACTATATTCAAAAGCTTTGCGACAACGGTGCAAACGCCTCGGAAGTGTCCCGGGCGTGAGGCACCGCAGAGCCGTGTGCTGACGCTGTCCTCGTCGACATGGGTGGAGAAGTTGGGCGGGTACATCTCGGCAGCCTCCGGGTGGAAAAGAAGGTCGACCCCGTGTTCGGCACACAGCTTTCGATCATTTTGGAAGGGCTCGGGGTACCGGGAGAAGTCCTCTTTGGGGCCAAACTGGGTGGGATTGACGAAAACCGAGGTGACCACCAGGCCTTTGGGGCCTACCAGCTTGCGAGCCCGGTCGACAAGGGTGGTGTGGCCCCGGTGTAAAGCGCCCATGGTGGGCACCAGAACGATCGGCCCCTTGAAAGCACGGCAGAGCCGCTTGGTGGTCGAGATGGAACGTGTGACTTTCACAAGCAATCAGGGGCTTATCGGCAAATGCAGGTAAGGGCAAGCGCCATGGATTGGCTAATCCAAACGGGATGGGGGATGGACAGGTCCCCACAGTCGCCTAAGATAGCGGCCCCATATGAGAGCCGGACTTTACGTGTTGATGATGGTTGGTGCCGGCCTCGCGCCGTCGCAAGCGATGTACGCCCAGGAGGCTGGCATCCCACTGGAGGCGGGACTCAACCGTGAGGTGCTCAAAGCCGTCGCAGCCATGCCCCAGGGTGGAGGTTATATAGCCGGGGGCCAGGCGACCCGTGCGTTTACCGGGTCGATGAAGGTGGGGGCCACGGGATTGATTCTGGAGCCTCAAACGGCAACGCCAAGTTATTGCTCGGCAGCCACTTACCAGGTGTTTTTACGAGTGCTTCAGAAACAGGCGGAAGCGGGCAACCTAGCGCTCGAACCCGCGCAATGGACTACCCTTTTGGCGCGCGGCCAACGCGACGGGGACGGGATCTGGGGGCGCTGGAACGCTAATGGACCGGGCACGGCACGGTTGTTCTATGAACTCGATTTGGGGAAAAACTTCACCCGCTTCGAATTGGCGCAACCGGGGGACTTTATGAAAATCTTTTGGACCGGGGAGATCGGGGCCCGTGAACACGGCCATTCGGTGGTCTACCTGGGAAGGCAGACCATTGTGGGCGTCGAACACATCCGGTTTTGGTCGAGCAACCAACCCGGTGGTTATGGCCAAAAAAGCGTCCCGCGCTCCAAAGTCGCGTTCGCTATTTTCTCAAGGCTCGAAAAGCCGGGCAACCTGCAACGGGTGACGTCGCTCAGCAAAAGCGACCGCTACCTTGGCAGCTTGTTAAAGGTCTCTACAAGCCTCCAGGAGGTCAGTCTCCAGTGCGGCCTGCGGTGACCGGCGCCTTGCAGGCTGGCCCCCCCAAAGGGGGATCGCAGCGCTCCCGCCACGGGAACCCTACTTGCGCTTGGAACCCTTGGAGGGTTCCTTGGGCTCTTTCGGCTCCTTGGCTTCCTTGGCTTCCTTGGCTTCCTTGGCCCCGGGGGCCGGAGCCTCCTGGGTCACGTCGGCCACATCCTTCTCAATCAGAGTGATGATGTAGTTGCTCAATGAACGGCGGTCTTTTCGGGCCTTCAGTTTGGCAAGCTCCAAAAGGTCTTCGGGACAACGGAATGCAGTATATTTACTCATGATTTATGGGGAATTGGTTTATTGGTGTTAGGAAAAGTGCGTTAAGGGTAGAAACGGTTGGTGGGTATCACTTCCATTGCGGCTCCATGAGCCAATGCTTACAAAGCTTTATCGGATGACGGGCACCAAATGGTCGTGACGCAGTAGTCCAATCCACGTCTGTACACACTATTCCCCACGAACCACGTAATTTGCAACAAATTCATTTCGAAACTCTTCAAAGTTTCCCACCTCGATGTGTGCGCGCGCACGATCCATCAGGTCTAGGTAGAAGTGCAAGTTGTGCAGGCTGATGAGCCGGAGCCCCAAAATCTCCTCAGCTTTGACCAGGTGCCGCAAATATCCACGGCTGAACTGACGGCAAGCCGGACATGGGCAACCCTCCTGGATGGGGCCACGGTCCATGATAAAGGGCGCGTTCTTAAGGCTAATGGTCCCATGGGTGGTGAAGGCGGTGCCGTTGCGGGCCAAGCGCGTGGGTAAGACCACATCGAACATATCGATGCCCCGGGCAATCATCTCGAGCATCTGGGGCGGCGTACCCAAGCCCATCGCGTAACGGGGTTTGTCGGCCGGCAACCAGGGCTCACTGTGTTCGAGCGCCGCCATCATCTCTTGCTGGGGTTCGCCCACACTGACGCCTCCGACTGCGTACCCATCGAAATCCATGTCCACCAGGGCTTGGGCGCTCTCGCGGCGTAAGTCCGGGAATGTGGCGCCCTGGACAATCCCGAACTTAAGGCCGGGGGTGGGGCATTGCTTGCACACGGCAGCCCACTTGAGAGTACGTTGGAGGCTTTTGGCTGCGTAATCGTACTCGCAGGGGTAGGGCGGGCATTCGTCAAAAGCCATGGCGATATCACTGCCCAGGGTGGCTTGGATCTCCATCGACTCGCGTGGACCCAGGAAGCACGGACTCCCGTCGATATGGCTTTGGAAATGGACCCCCTCCTCGGTGATCTTCCGCAGTTTGGCCAGGGAGAAGACTTGGAATCCGCCGGAATCGGTCAGGATTGGACCCTGCCATTGCATGAAATTGTGAAGGCCTCCGAAATGGCGGATCACATCCATGCCGGGCCGCAGGAAGAGATGATAGGTATTGCCGAGGATGATCTGGGCCGGCAATGCGCGCAGTTCGTCGGGAGAAACGGCTTTAACGGTGCCTTGGGTGCCCACCGGCATAAAGATGGGTGTTTGGATGACGCCGTGGGCGGTGGTGAGTTGACCGCGGCGAGCCTTGGTTTTGGGATCCGTTGAGAGAAGCTGGAACATCAGGGCCGCACCTTAGCCTCCCTCAACAATGGGCAAAGCGCAAACCTCTCCAGACAACGCGTTGCGCCATGGGCCATCCTAAAAACCACTGATCCGCGCGCCAGCGGGGGGGGGCAATCCGCCCAGCCGTGCAGGTTCGATAATATAGGGAAGGAAGAGGGCATGAGGCCATGAACAATGTGCACCCAGTAATCCGGATCGGGGTCGTGGGGCTGGGTATGGGCCGGGTTCACATCCAGAACTTCCAACGTTCTTCAAAGGCCAAGGTCCAGGCCCTTTGTGATCTCGATAGCGCCTTGCTGGCCCGCACGGCCCGGGAATTATGACGACCGGGATACGACGACTTGCGTGTTCCGCGAGGAGAATGGGGCGATGGTCAAGACCCTGCCATTGCGATATCCGAAGACCTTCGAAACCGCTCAAGAGCATTTTGTGAGGGCCATCATCGAGAACCGCGATCCCGAACCCGGGGCCGATGATGGGGTCGAGGTGATGCGCATCTTGGACGCGATTTACGAGAGTGCGCGGATGGGCCGGGAAGTGGAGTTGCGCAACGTGGACCTAAGTACCCCGCTGCCCGCGGGCCCAGCCGTTGGAGCTGGCTAGGCCCACCCGCCCCGTGGCGCCACTGCCTCTGGGTCCCATTCCGGGATGGACAGCGGCCATCCCACTTTGCAGCATCCCAACTTCCCGATGCGCGAATACTTACACCTCCTCCAACACGTCAAGGACTGCGGCTCCTTCAAGGGGGACCGGACCGGGACTGGCACTTATTCCGTATTCGGAGCGCAGGTGCGATACGATTTGGGAGCCGGGTTCCCGCTGTTGACGACCAAGAAGATGCATCTGCGTTCGATCATCCACGAGCTGCTTTGGTTTTTGCGCGGCGATACGAACATCAAGTACTTGCAGGACAACGGGGTGACGATCTGGAACGAATGGGCGGACGCCGAAGGCAACCTGGGTCGCGTTTACGGAGCGCAGTGGTGTGATTGGCAGACCGCGAGTGGCCGTTCGATTAACCAGATCGAGCAGGTGATCGCCCAGATCCGGGCCAACCCCAACAGCCGACGTCTCATTGTTAGTGCTTGGAATCCGGGTGAGATCGACGCCATGGCTTTGCCTCCCTGCCATGCCTTGTTCCAGTTCTATGTCGCAGAGGGCCGGCTGAGTTGCCAACTTTACCAGCGTAGCGCGGACATCTTCCTAGGGGTGCCTTTCAATATCGCTAGCTATGCCTTGCTCACCATGATGGTGGCTCAAGTGTGCGGATTGGAGCTCGGGGATTTTGTCCACACCTTCGGGGATCTTCATCTGTATGCAAACCATGTCGAGCAGGCGGACCTGCAATTGAGCCGGGAACCCCGCGCATTGCCGCGGATGCTCCTCAACCCTGCCGTTCGGGACATCGCCGGATTTCAATTCGGGGATTTCGAGTTGGTCGGCTACGATCCCCATCCCGCTATCAAGGCACCCATTGCTGTGTGATGAAAGCGGTAGCCGCGATGTCCTTGAACCGGGTGATTGGCCGCGCTGGGCAGATCCCCTGGCATTTGCCCGAGGATTTCAGATGGTTCAAGTCCCTTACCTTGGGCAGTATTGTCGTGATGGGGCGCAAGACCTTTGAGAGTTTGGGGCGGCCGTTGCCCCTACGCACAAACATCGTGCTTACAAGGGACCCTCAAGGCTTGGCAAAGGATGTGGCATTCCAGGCGACCTATGGTGACACGCTGGCGGAGGGGGCCCGGATCGGGGTCGAGGACGAACAAGGAGGCTTTAGCACGCTCGAAGAGCGGGCGGTTTGGTTGGTCGGCAGCTATGAGAAGCTCCGGCCGGTGATCGCCCACCAAAGTCCCGGGCGGGAGGTCTTCGTCATTGGAGGCGCCGAAATCTACACCCAGCTGTTGCCCCAGTGCACCGATCTTTACCTCAGCGTGGTACAGCGGGACGTCGAGGGAGATGCGTTTTTTCCGGAACTCCCGGAGGCCTTTGATCTGGTTGACGTGGTATTGCGACACCCGGAGTTCGAGGTCCAACATTATAGGAATCGGCTCCCCGGTTGACCCTGTGGCCAAGCGCTGGAAGGGCGGCCTAATCTTGGCCTTGCGTGAAACCCACCGGCAGTTCGCGGATTTCTCACGCAACGTCTCGCCAAGGCGCAACGTACGAGGAACCAGGGGGCGCAGTTATCAAGGATGAAGGATGAAGGGGGGGGAGAGGCCCGTCATTCGTCATCTGCGTCCCTCTGTGATGATAGGTAGTCATTCGCAACCAGCGCTGGGCAGCTAGCTCTGATTACGCATCGTTGTGCAATCAAGGGGCAGACAGTTCACGGCCGCATCGACTCCGGCCCCCGTGGCGCCGCCCGAAGATAGTCCGGAATCGTCGGGCAAAGACTCGAGGATGCCGTGACGACTATCTGCAAGCGTGGTTTCTTCAGCCACTGGGACCGTTCCCCCGCCGCCTCCGGGGGCGCAAGGATGCGGCATGGGCTTCCAGCCCATGGTCTTTGACCGCTTCCGAGTCGGATGCCCGTTGCTGCCCCTAGTGTAGGCACGATCTACACTGCGGCCCTACGGAGTTGTCCGGCAACGCCCGGGCAATGGTTTGCTTGCCCGCATAAACTCATGGACACGAGTGTTGAATATCTGCGGTAGCCCTGCTTTTAGTAGCTTATGAAACTGTTCCTATTGAAGTTCCTCCCAACCGCAACTGTCATGGCCTTGATTACCTCCGTGGCTGTCGCGGCTGCGGGCTGGGATGATGATTATGAGAAGGCACTGGCGAAGGCCAAAACCGAGAAGAAGATGGTCCTTTTGGATTTCACCGGCTCGGACTGGTGTGGCTGGTGTATCAAGCTAAATAAAGAGGTGTTCTCGAAGCAGGAGTTCAAGGATTTTGCGAAGGCCAATCTGGTGTTGGTTGAGGTGGATTTCCCGCAGGGCAAGAAGCTCCCGAAGAAGACCCAGGCTCAAAACGACAAGTTGGGGAAGGAATACAAGATTAAGGGCTATCCAACTATCATTGTGCTCGATTCCGAAGGCAAGCAGGTCGGGCAGTTGGGCTATATGGAAGGCGGGCCGAAAGCGTTTGTGGCTGAAGTGGAGAAGCTTAAAGGCAAATAGGTTGCCCTCATTTGGAGCACCGCTCCGATCAGAAAAGCCGTGTTCCTTAGGGAGCACGGCTTTTTTCAAGGTGGAAGTGGGGAGCGTGGATGCAAGCGCGACCTAAACAGACGACGGCATAGCGCAGCGCCTGCGCTCATGAATGTTGGGTGGGTCCTCCGCGGTCGTGCAGATGGGATTGGTCGCGCTCGCGGTTCTCTTCCTAGTGTAGTTCGTCATAATTAGTGAAGTGTATCGACCTTTTTTCTCACGCGCTTCACTTTTGCGAGGATGTCGGAGGCCGTTGCAAGAACCGAAGGCGGTTCGGGCCTGGTCGCAAGACCGGGGCCCGGGCAATGCGCGGAATCGATGCCGGGGATCTGTACACTGCGCGGGACTTCCGGAAAGGGTGCCTTTCACACGGAATAAGGCGGAAGGGTGACCCTAGTAACGTGGGAGACAGGAGCGGAGGAGGGGGGTAGGTAGGGCGTATCTTTGTCCCTGACGGGACGGGGCGCCCCATTTGCGATCAGTCGCAGGAAGACGGAGCTAAAAGCGGAGCTGAAACGCTGGCCCAGGGGATTGGATTGGATGGAGCCCATGCTAGTGGTTTCCCTGATGGATGTATCAGCAATCGCAGGATTGTCCCATCATGCGCTTTCACAGACATTCTTAGGGGTGCGTCCCCCCCTTACCCACCAATCATGATTTCCCCTTTTCTTTGGAGTGGACAACAATCTCTTGCAACCCTCAACGCC
The DNA here is from genome assembly GCA_043788785.1 of Spartobacteria bacterium. Taxonomy (GTDB): domain Bacteria; phylum Verrucomicrobiota; class Verrucomicrobiia; order Chthoniobacterales; family Chthoniobacteraceae; genus CAIURC01. Next base: position 8,247 of record JAYVTN010000455.1, read on the forward strand.
CTCTGGACCATTGCCACTCTCAATGGAACGGCTGCGGCGGCTGGCCCTGAAAAACAACTCATCGAAGGCATTCGCATCAACATCCTTCGCCACCAGATTGCCAGCCACCCTAATGTGCGCTTTCACCCGGCCCAATTGGCTGAAGCCGTGCAAGGCGACGAACATCGCAGCCGCGTAGCCCAACTAGTGGCCTTGCTCCCGTTTGCCATTCGCCCGTACTCGGGCGCCAAGAGTTATATCGCCGAGAAGTTTCTGGATGTCCTCGGCAAGGATCTCCACAGCTTGGAGGACTTCATGGGCGCCAGGCAAAAGCAAAGCCGCAGCATGGAGTACTGTGCTCTACGGAAAATGGGATCCGGTCTTTATCCCCAGCAGCATGGAATCCTCCGCGAGCTTCAATTGTTGAGGCTCGTCGATGAAGCCTCGGGAGATCGGGAGCAGTTAACCCGTTACCGGGCTCTGGAGGCGTATCCGAACGGCAGCTTGGGACGCGCTTTCTGGGATTTCTATGCCCAGTTCAACTGGCCGCTTCCAGGTGATCCTCTTTGGGTTTCCGAGGATCTCACCGTGCGTCATGACCTCGTTCACGTCCTTTGCGATTACGATGTGTCCATCAATGGCGAATTCTTGGTCTCCGCGTTCGCGGCCGGCAACTCGGAGCGATTCAACTGGATGATTGCCATGTTGGGCTTCACACCGCCTTACATTTCCACAGGCGAACAATTCCGAGCCGAAGATTTCTTCACCGCCTATATGCGAGGGGCGACGGCTTCGCACAGTTTTGTAGACCAGTGGGATTTCTGGCCCTTGATGGAGCAGCAGATGGGGGATTTACGGAATGAATTCTTCCTGCACAGTACTTGTGTACGATATGAACACGAGCCGTGCAAAGAGCTTGCCGCTTTACCGGCTTTGGAGACAACGCAAGTCGCTGCCAATGGGGTTGCGGCTGAAGAGGCGACTGAAGGCTGCTTGCTACCGGGATTTGAATTTCCGGTCAGCGGCCGATGGCCGTCCGAGCAGCGGATCCGGCTGGGCAAACGCGCTAGGAAGCGCTGAGAGATTGCGGCTTGTGGAGCGAATGCGCCCCATGCCGAGGGTTCCGTTTTACCCTTGTAAGGCGGGCCAACGCGGCAGCGCGGATTCGAGAAGTTGGTTGATGGTGTCGAGAATGGTCTCGGGCGCTTCACTCTTTATTAGGTAGGCATTGGCGCCTGCGGCAAGCGCGCGGCTGGCGTACTTGGGTTCGGCGTGCATGGAGAGGACCACCAAGATCAGGCTCGATTGCGCGGCTCGTAAGCAGCCGGTTAGTTCGATCCCATCCCGTTCCCCTTTGAGGGAAATATCCACCAAGGCCACATCGGGCACATTCCGCTCCAAATGCGACATGGCTTCGTTGGCGCTTTCGGCTTCCCAGATCACACGGAATTTACCTTCTTCGAGCAAGGAGCGCAGTCCGAGGCGCATCCAAGGATGGTCATCGATGATGGCGACATGTGCTGGGTTTCTGGGTTCGTTGCGGAGTTCTTTACAAAAAGGAATCACGGGAGAGGTTCTTTGAAAGAGCAAACCACCTTACAGCCCCCGGTCGGGAGGGAATGGAGAGTCAGTTCGGCTCCAATCAAACGAGCACGGTATTGGAAGAGGTGCAAGCCCATCCCTCTGGAGTTCTCGTGGGTTTGCTTCAAACCAGTTCCATTATCGGTCACGGTCATTGTAGGTATCCCATCTAGGGCTCGGCAATCAATGGTAAGGCGGGTCGAGCGTCCATGCCTGATGGCGTTGTTAAGAGATTCTTGGACAATCCGGTAAAGGTGGATTTCAGCGGATCGGGCGCACACGAAGCTCGGATGGGCGACCACCTCGCAGCTCACTTTGGTGAGGGATTCGGTGCGTTGGGCCAAATCTTGGAGGGCCATCAGGAAGCCACCGCGTTCAAGTTCAACCGGGAAAAGCGATTTGGCCAGATCCCGGGTCGAGCGAATGCTTTGGGTCAAGTAGGTGGCCAACTGGGTCGCTTCGCCAGCCTTGGCATGGTGTTCATTGATCAGCGAGGTGGAGAGCAATTTGGCCAGCATGGCCATGCCTGCGAGTTGCTGGCCGAGATCGTCGTGGAGGTCCTGGCCGATCCGGGCCTGCTCGCGTTCGCTGATCCGCAGGATTTCTCCCTCCAACCGTCGCCTCTCGATGAACTCACTGTGGAGTTCACGCATTGTCTGGCGCAGCTCCGAGGTGCGCTCCTGCACACGCTCTTCCAATTGCTCCTTGCTGAGCATGAGGGCCGACTCCGCACGTTTGCGCTCCGTGATGTCGCGAGCAATCACAAAGACCCCGGCCATCTCGCTGCCGACTTGGATAGGAATGCTGCTGACGAAAAGTTCTAGGCGCGCCCCGTCTTCGCGCAGCATGGCCATTTCAAGCTCTTGGGGTTGCCCCGCCAAGCATTGCTGGAAAGCTTCACGGGTGCGCTTGAAATCTTCCGGCACGCAAAGCGCGTGGAAGTTGATGGCGCCCAGTTCGTCCTCCGAATACCCTGAAAGGCGGCTAGCCGCCGGATTACTGGAATAAAATCGGCCATTCCTATCGAAGCTGAAAATGGCGTCTAGATTGTTTTCAAAGAGCGAACGGAATCGTTCCTCGTTCTCCCGGAGGCGGCGTTCGGAGTGAACGCGGTTGATCACCAAGGAGGCATACCTGGCAATGAGTTCAATGAACTCAAGCTCATCGCCGGTAAACGCCCCCTTTGTGCGGCTCGCAAACCCGAGGGTGCCTACCAGTTTGCCTTCGATAATGAGCGGGACGCCACAATAGGCCTTGAATCCCTTGTCCCGGAGTGGAGCCGAGCGCGGGTCCTCGGAAAGGTGGAGATCGCTGACGATGAGCGCCGCACGGGTTTGGGCGACTAATCCACAAAGGCTTACACCGACAGGCAACCGGGCCAGTGCCACTTCCATCTCCGGGCTCAACCCGGCGTGGCAATGAAGCACAAGTTCCTGGGAACCCTCGGGCAAGAGGAAATTGGTGAAAATTTCCGCTTGGACGTGCTGGGCGACTTTAGGGAACAGGGTGCTGATAATCCCTTCGGAATCGTTAGTTCCCACCAGATGGGCCAAGGAATCCGAGATTATTTTCTGCCGCATAGCGTTGTGGGCCACTGCCTGCTCGGCTTGCTTCTGCGCCGTGATATCGGCCGCTACAATGAGCCAGCCATCCACCAATCCTTGGGGGGTGATCTCGGGGGACACCTTGCATTGGAGGTGGCGTAAGCCTAACCCGGGCACTGGCAAGTCGTGTTCGATCTCGACCATGTGTCCGGCCCGAACCCGTTCAAGATAGGGTTCCATCGTCGTCCACTCGGCAGGGCTAAGCAATTCGGACATGAGTCGGCCGGCGATGATCTCGGGGGTCATCCCGTAGCATTCGGCAAAGAGGTGATTTGCGAAGATATATCGCCCGTCGGAATCGCAACGCCCAATTGCCACCGGTACGGTCCCGAGGATGAGTCGGAGCTGGGCTTCACACTGATTCATGGCCTGCTCGGCCCGTAGCTGCAGCATCCGTGCGCGCTCGGCTTCCAGGCGGGAGTTGCGCATTTCGGAATGCAGCTTGGTGAGCTGGGGTTCAATGTTGGTTGCGTTCATAAGGGAAAGCGGCATCTGTTGGATCAGGGAATCTGCTCTTAACTGGCCCGGAAGCAAAGGTCAGGGCACTAGGGTCTCGCCCCGAGATATCCATAGTGGGCGGCGCGGAAGCCGTGGCCTTTGTGCATGACAGTTGCGGCCCCCACAGTATGGTGGCCCTCCCATGGTGTATCCCAGTCCCGTTGCCGGGTGAAGCCCTCAAAAATGCACCGCCCCAATGGCCTTCCAAAATCCCGCATTCCAATGGCCCCTGAGGTTCACGCCGCTTTACATGGAGCGGGTCTGGGGGGGGCGACGGCTCCAAGACGACCTGGGGCGTTCTTTGCCGGAGCACGTCCCCATAGGAGAATCTTGGGAGTTAGTTGACCGCCAAGAGGCCCAGAGCGTGGTCGATAGTGGGGAGCTGGCCGGGACTTCCTTGCATCAACTTTGGACGGAATTCCGCACAGAGGTCTTTGGGCGTACGGTCTCAAAGAGCTCACGTTTCCCGCTTCTGGCCAAGATTCTCGATGCCCGTGAAACGCTCTCAGTCCAAGTTCACCCCCCGGAGGCGGTGGCACTGCGTCTCAGCGGGGAACCCAAGACCGAGATGTGGTACTTACTCGAGGGTGCCCAGGACGCGGCCCTTTACGCGGGGTTTCGCCACGGGACAACCCGGGAGCAATTTACCGCCTCCCTGGCTACCGGGGACGTGGAAGCGGTCTTGCATCGGATTCCGGTCAGGGCGGGGGATGCGATGTTTATCCCAAGCGGGCGTTGTCACGCCATCGGGGCAGGTTGTCTCATTGTCGAGCTCCAGCAAAATAGCGATACCACCTACAGGGTATTCGACTTCAACCGCCTAGGCTTGGACGGCAAGCCCCGGATGCTGCATCTCGAGGAATCTTTGGCTTCCATGGACTTCCAGGACTGCGAGCCGGGTTTGGTCAAAAGCGGGTCGGAACTCGTCGTCGCTTGCGAGTTTTTCCAGGTGGAGCGCTGGGCTTTGACGGCTCCCCGGGCGGACACGGGTCGGGTCGGGTCCCTCTTTACGGTCATTTCCGGACAAGTCGCCTGTGGCGGTCGGCAGTTTGGGAGGGGCGATTTTTTCCTAATACCTGCGGAAATGGAGGACCGGCATTTGGTTCCCGTGGGAGGGGCCGCTTGCGTGCTGCGTTCCACACTGGTTTGAGAGGGGGAACAGGAAGGGTTGGTGGCCAGTTATTCACGGGTTATTCACAATGAGCCGAGGAGCCTAAAACCCGGTTCCTTCTAAGGATGTGGCTGGCCCGTTGGAAGGCTTTTTGAGTGGGGGATTTCTGGATCCTTCCCCGTCAATGTTGCCCTCGCGGCAGGCGGCTCCAGCCTAAGGCTCGTGGGGAAAGCACCTGGGGGCGTGCCGAACCAGGCTTGGAATCCGGCTCGCCCAACGGCGCTGGTAAAATATTTCCATACGTTTGGGAACCTTGGCTGCATGCGGGGTTCCGGGTAGGCACGACTCTGAATCCAATGTTGTATTGGGGTGCGGACGGGGAGCGTAGGAGTTCCTCACGGCAATCGAGAGCTGCTGGGCTCTGGCGTCAACCGGCCGGACGCATGCGGGAAGCGGCAGGGGCTCTCTCCAACCAATGCGGGGGACCCAATGGTACCGCACCCGGAGAATCCGAAGCCAGCCGCACGCCCGTCGTATTTTCCAACACTTGGCGCAATTTGCTCTTTTATTCACAGGTTGGGGAAACAGTTACGATTTCATATACGGATTTATGGGTATGAAGTACCCGTTGCCAGGGTGCCGAGCTGCGCTTTGGCCTAGGCAGCCTTCAAATCCCGACCTATATGGGAGCCCGCCATGGCTAAAATATCCCTCGCATCCCAGGTTGCCGATCAACTCAAAGGAGCCCGTAACCGGTTGACGTCCAGCAGGGTGCTAGTGGGTTTGGATGGGTTCGTGGATACAATCCTTCATGTGGTTGCCCAGCGCGACTCTGCCACCCAATACACGCGCATGGATGAGATGAGGGAGTATTCGGCCCGGATAGCCAAGGCGGCCGGTCACAGCGCCAATTTCGAGTTTGTCACTCAAATGGTGAAGCTCGGCGGGAATGGCCCCATTATGGCTAACGCACTGGGAAGCTATGGCACGCCAGTCACTTACATCGGGAATCTGGGCGCACCCAACCTGCATCCTGTTTTCGAGTCCTTCGGCAAACGTGCGAAAGTCTATTCGATCGCCGAACCGGGCTATACCGATGCCATTGAGTTCAACGACGGGAAGTTGATGTGCGGCAAACACGAGAGCCTCAAAGAGGTCAATTGGAAGAGCATTCTCAAGCACCTTCCTGAAGAGGAGCTGATCCGGATCTTTTCGGAGTCCTCGCTCATTGCCCTCGTCAACTGGACAATGTTGACCCAAATGGGCGCGATTTGGCAAAAAATCCAGTCCCGGATCGCTCCGAACTTGATTGGGGAGAAGCGTTGGTTGTTTTTCGATCTCGCGGATCCTGCAAAACGATCCAAGGAGGACATCGCGGTGGCCCTCAAGCAGATCACTAAGTTCCAGAAGTTTTTCCGGGTCATCCTCGGCCTGAACTTCGCAGAGAGCCGTCAGATCGGGGAGGTGCTCGGGTTTGAAGCCCCCGAGGAGACCTACGGGACCGTTGCCCACCATGCGGGGCAGATCCGTGAGGCACTTGGAATCGATACGGTGGTCATCCATCCCACGCATTTTGCAGCCGCAGCTGATTCCACGGGGGCAGCCCATGTGGTAGGGCCTTATACGGCCAAACCCAAGATCACCACGGGTGCCGGAGACCATTTCAACGCTGGATTCTGTATCGGCCGTCTATTGGGGCTCGACGTGGAGGCTTCCCTCCAGGTGGGCGTGGGCACTTCGGGCTACTACGTGCGCAACGCCGCTAGTCCGAAGTTGGAGGAACTCAGCAGGTTCCTGCGGACGCTGTAGCACTCCAGGCTGGGCGTTTGCAGTGCGCGGACGGGCCCATGGGCTGGACGCCCAGTGCCACGGCCATGGCTTGAAGCCATGCCGCACCGCTACCGCCGGGGGCGGTTTCCGCCCGAATTACCCGGGCGCCCCGAGTTACGGCTCGAATCCCTGCGGTCCCCGTACTGGTTGCGCGAATCCGTGCTCGACCGTGGCGTCCGTGAGGCAGGGCGCCCGAAAGCGCGCCTTTCGCCTTCAGCGGCCATGGGTGGAGCAGGGGCGGTATAATCGAATCCTTCAGCGCGTTTGCGCAGGATCCCGCGCCCGATGAAGCGTTCCAGGCTGCGCAAAGCGGCATGGTCCTCGTTGGAAACAAAGCTGATGGCATCCCCGACGGCGTTGGCACGTCCTGTGCGCCCGATCCGATGGACGTAATCCTCGCAGTGCATTGGGAAGTCGTAATTGATCACATGCGAGATGCCGTCCACGTCGATCCCGCGGGCGGCAATGTCGGTTGCCACCAACACCCGCACCGTTCCCGCCTTGAAGTCTCGCAACGCACGCAAGCGCTGGTTCTGGGAGCGGTTGGAGTGCAGGGTCGCGTTGGTAATCTTGCAGCTCTCCAGTTTGCGCGCAATCCGGTCCGCACCGTGTTTGGTGCGCGAAAACACGAGCACCGTATTGAAGCTGGGATCCTCCAGCAATTTGGCTAACAAGTTCGGCTTGAGATGCTTGGGCACCTCGTAAACGTACTGGGTCACCGTCTCCGCAGGATTTGAGCGGCGCCCGATTTCCACCTTCTTCGGGCTGCTGAGGAATTCGTGGGTGAGGGCCTCGATTTCTTTGGAAAGCGTGGCCGAAAATAGAAGGGTCTGGCGCTTGGCTGGCACGAACCGGACGATCTGGCGGATAGCAGGCAAGAAACCCATGTCCAACATGCGGTCGGCCTCATCGAGAACCAAGTAGCGCAGATCCCTGAAATGGGCGTGCCGGATCAGGTCCAGGAGCCGTCCGGGAGTCGCTACGATGATATCTGCAGCCGAACGGAGGGCTTCCACCTGGGGCCGTTCCCCGACGCCGCCAAAGACCGTGGCGACCTTTAGGGACATGAATTTGGCGTAAGCCCGGACATTCTCTTCGATCTGAACGACCAACTCGCGCGTCGGTGCCACGATCAAGGCTTGGGTCGAGGGCTTGGTGTGCGCTGTCTTGGGCGGCAACGTGGCCAACTTGCTGAGCATCGGCAGCGTGAAGGCCGCCGTTTTTCCCGTGCCGGTCTGGGCAATGCCGATGAGGTCGGTTCCCGTTAGGATAAGGGGGATGGCTGCGGTTTGAATCGGGGTCGGTTCGGTGTAACCGGCTTCCTCAATGGCTTTGAGGACTTCAGGGTGGAGACCAAGGGCGCGAAAAGGCATAGGAAAGAGAAAAACAGGGCTGTTGGCGATCGCGCACTAGGGGCGCGAGATGGATGGGCTCTTAGGCGGAATGCCTGGCGAGAAATTCTTCGGTTAGGGCTCGATAAGCGGTGGAACCGAGGCCTGTGGGTTCGTAATCGAAAATGTGGCGTCCGTGGCTCGGCGCTTCACTGAGGCGCACGCTCCGGGGAATGACGGTGCGGTAAAGCAAGCTACCGAAATGGGTCTGGACTTCTTGGATGACCTGCTGGGCCAGATTGTTACGCATGAACATGGTCATGAGGATGCCGCTGATAAACAGGTTTGGATTGGCCCCACAGGCTTGGATTTGGGAGACCACGTGGTCAATCTTGCTCAGCCCTTCCAAAGCGTAGTACTCGCACTGGAGAGGGATGAAGAGTTCATCGGCAGCTGCCAGGGCGTTGGTCATCAGGATTCCCAGCGAAGGGGGGCAGTCCAACAGCACAAAATCGAACGCCACATCGGCCCGCAGTGGTTCGATAGCCAACCGGAGCCGGGTGAGATGGTTCTCGTTGCGGGCCACTTCGATCTCGGCCCCAGCCAGATCCAAATCGCCGGGGATGAGGAAAAGATTGTCCCAGCGGGTAGGCAAAACCTTTTCTGTGACGCAGCTTTCCCCTAAAAGAGGACCATAAATGCTGAGCCCTTCCACGCTGGGGAAGCCCAAGCCGCTGGTCGCATTGGCCTGCGGATCGAGGTCGATCAACAGCACTCGCTTGCCCCGCGCGGCCAAGCCAGCAGCCAGATTGACGGAGGTCGTGGTCTTGCCCACTCCACCTTTCTGGTTTGCGATTGCGACAATTTTCATGGGCGGGCAGTCTAGGGGGGATCCCAGCGCTGGCTAGAACCAATTGGACGCAAGGATGAAGTATGAATTATGAATTATGAAGCGGTGTCCTCCCGACAAGTATGAAGTATGAAGGGGCTGCCCGCTTTGCGCCCAGCAGTTCCCGGACGTCCTCTTCATAATTCATACTTCATAATTCATACTTTTGGAGCCACGGATGATACCACTCAGCGAACGACTTTTGGCCGATGCAGGCGGTTGGCAGGCCCTCAAGCAAGCGCGCACGCTCTACGAGGCGGGTCGCGTCATTGCCGCCGGATACCAACCCCCGCTCTTGGAGGGACGGGTCCGGGGTGTCCAGGGTGAATTCCGGGCCGGCTTGCGCATTCTCTCTAAGAGCAATGTGGAAAACCTCTGCACATGCCGACAATCCAAGCAGTATGGAACCATTTGTGAGCATTCCTTGGCCGTGGGATTGGCGGTTCTCAATCCGCGACCTGTGGAACAGCCAAAGCCGGCAGCCGTAGTCGCGCCCCCGCAAGCGGTATCGCCCTCGATTTTTGGTCCTGAGGGGACGGGTGCCGTGGTGGAACTTTTCATCGTGCTGGCTCCGAATCTGGGGGGAGTTTGGGAGCGAAACTCCCTGACAGTGGGCGCCGAAGCCGCGATCGTGGGTGGCAAACGAGTATTATTAGGCGCGCTCGATCAATCCCGGTCCTACCGGGCGACCCCGGCCGATATCCGGGTCATCGATCAACTCCGGGAGTTCGCGGGCGGCCAATTACCCGGGATGCTGTCGCTGAACCGGGGTCAGTTTCTGGAATTACTGGCCACGTTGAAAGGGCATCCGCGAGTGACGCTGGGCAAGGCGACCACTCTGACCATTGCTGGGGAACCCGTGAAGCTGGGGCTCTCGGTGGAACGTACGTCGAGTGGCGCCGCCCGCCTAAAGGTGGGCTGGCCCGAAGCAACGACGCCACTAGTGGGGGACTCTGCGGCTTGGCTGCTCTCGGGCACCTGCTTGCGGGAGACGGCCGCCGGGTTGCCGATGGCCTACCGCGACGTGTTGAAGCGCGAAATCACGATCCCTGCCGAAAGCGCCGACCAGTTCCTTGCCCGGGAACTGCCCGCCTTGATGGCATGGTTCGAGATCGATCCGGTGATGTTGGCCCCCGTTACCGGCCTTAGCCCGGCAAGGATGATGGTCGCGCCCGCAGCCCGGGAACGGCCGGAGTTTGTGCTCAAGCTCGAAGGGTCGCTCAATTACCTCGCGGCAGAACTTGAGAGTGTACAGGGGGATAAACGGGTGTCTCTGGGGGGCACCGGTTACCGGGCGGGCCACCCCGGGGAGGCGATTGCCATGGAGCGGCTCAGGCAATCGGGGTTTGCTGGCCCAGACGGCAAAGGGCAGTGGACCCTCAAGGGCGAGCCCTCGATCCTCGCGTTTTTTGCTGGGGATCTTCCCCGGCTGGAGCGCGATTGGACGGTCACTATCGGGGCGCGTTTCGAGCATGTCACCCGGGACGTGGAGCGTATCCAGCCCCGACTGGAGGTCAGGAGTTCGGGCGAGAACTGGTTTGAGCTCAATGTAGAGATGGGCACCGCCAGCGGGGAACGCTTTTCTGGAGCGGAGATCCAGCGCTTGCTCCAGTCCGGGCGCGGATCCGTTCGGCTCAAGAGTGGGAAAACGGCCGTCTTCAACAGCGATCTCATCGACGAATTCCAGCAGGTCCTCCAGGACTGCAATCCACAGCAGCGCCAACCCGGCCAATACCGGATCGATAGCCAGCATGCGGCGTATCTGGGGGGGATGGCGGCGGAAAACCATCTCACCATCGAAGGGCCCCAGCAGTGGCAAGCGCGCGCCAACGCGCCCCGCCAGATGGAGCGTCTCACCCCCGTTGGCCTCGGAGATCTCGATGGGGTCCTTCGGCCTTACCAGAAACAGGGTGTCTATTGGCTAAACTTCCTGGCCCAGAATGGCTGGGGTGGCATTTTGGCCGATGAAATGGGTCTGGGCAAAACGGTTCAGATGTTGGCCTTCCTGCGTCTCCTCGGAGGACGCGCGCTGGTAGTGTGTCCTTCCTCCCTGGTCTACAACTGGCGTCGGGAAGCCGCTCGATTCGCCCCGGAACTGAAGGTCCTCGAAATCCAAGGGCCCAAGCGGCAAGAGCTTTTCGCATCCATCGAAACGGCCAATCTGGTCATTACCAGCTACCCATTGCTGCGCCGCGATGCGGACCGGTATCGGGGGATCCAATTCAGGGCAATGGTTCTGGACGAAGCCCAGCATATCAAGAACCCCGAGAGCCAAAACGCGCAAGCAGCCCAAGGCGTCCATGCCCAGCACCGTTTCGTTCTCACGGGAACGCCCGTTGAGAACTCCGTACGCGACATCTGGTCGATCATGAATTTTGTGATGCCCGGGTACCTGGGGAACCGGGCGGATTTCAAGGAACGCTTCGAGGGCCCGATCCAGAACGAGCCCGGGGGTCCCGAACAGCGGCGTCTGGGCCAGCGGCTCAAGCCCTTCATTCTGCGGCGTCTCAAGCGGACGGTGGCCCCGGAACTCCCGGACAAGATCGAGCAGGTGGCCTACTGCGAACTCAGTGGCGCCCAACGGGAGACGTACTCCAAATTGCTGGAGGCTACGCGTCGGCAGGTCTCGGAACTAGCTTCCAGCAAAGACCAGGGCAAAGCGCGCATTTTGATGCTCACAGCGCTCCTGCGTCTGCGGCAGGCCTGCTGCGATCTGCGCTTGCTGGGGATGGAGGAAGCCGAAATTCCGGAACCGTCGGCCAAGCTGGAGTTGCTTGAGGAGCTGCTGTTAGAAGCCCTCGATGGAGGTCATCGGGTGCTGGTATTCAGCCAGTTCGTCTCGATGTTGAAACTCATACGCACCCAGCTGGAAGCCGCAGGGACCGCTTATTGTTATCTGGATGGCAGCACCAAGGACCGACAAGCCGTGGTAGACCGATTCCAGACCGGCGAGGTGCCGGTATTCCTAATGAGTCTGAAGGCCGGTGGCGTTGGGTTGAACCTTACGGCGGCCGACACGGTCATCCACTTCGATCCGTGGTGGAACCCCGCTGTGGAAGCCCAAGCCACCGACCGGGCACACCGGATTGGACAAAAGAGCGTGGTGACCGCGTACAAACTGATCGCCCGTGGGACACTGGAAGAGAAGATCCTAGCCTTGCAGGTGCGCAAGCAAGGGTTGGTGGATGCCACTATTGAAAGCGACCAACCCTTGATGGAAGCCCTCTCAGTGGCCGACATCGAATCGTTGCTGGAATAGGCCCAAAACTTTCTCAACAAATTCTCTAACGAACCCCCAGCTCATGAGTCTTACTCTATGTTCTGGGGGGAACAGCGGAGTCGTTGGCCATTCGGCTGACGGCTCCGCACCTTTTTCGGGAGTGGAACAGCGACGGAGTCCTCCCATTCCGTGTACGCCGTGCACTTTGACCCGATCCCCCGCAGGGGGGTGGAAATTAGCCTGGCCCGCTTATGATTGAAAATTCTGGCGCGATGGAGGGCGAGGCGGCGTTTCGATAGATACCCGGGCGCTACGGACGGTCGGGGACCCGGTCCCGGATTTAACCACAGATTAAGCAGATGTCACAGGTGACGTCGCGGATGCAGACCCGCGCTCCCTCTGTGGCATCTGCGGAATCTGCGGATAATGGTTAGCCTCCGGCCGTAGCGTTAAACGACAGGCCCGCGGTTTCACAGTTTCTGATTGCCGGGCCGGTGGACGTGGCGGAAGGTGCGCCATGGTTACGCTTACGTTTGACGTCACGATGTGTGCCGAATTAGGCGGTTATGTTGCCCGTTGGAACGATCCCACCGGAGGCGGCATCACCACGCAAGGAGACAGCTTCGCCGAACTGGACGCAATGGTGCGCGACGCGGTGGATGGCTACTTTGCCGACCGCGAAAAGCCCGCGGCCGTGCGCTTGCACTTCGTTGACGATCCGGTACTTTCGGTGGCATGAAGCTGCCGAGGGATGTCGGCGGCGATCAAGCCGTCCGTGCCTTGAGACGGCTGGGCTTTGTCGAAGTGCGGCAGACGGGTTCTCATCGCATTCTGAGAAAGCAATCGCGCACGGTCGTCGTGCCACAGCATCGACCAATCAAACCCGGTACGTTGAAGGCATTAATCGAACAGGCCGGGCTTACGGTGCAGGAGTTCGTCGCGCAACTGTAGGCTGGTAAGAATCGCGGAATGTCCGACGGCGGGATCTTTTCCCGTGGAGGCTGAAGGATGAGGGGACGCGTGGGGAGCTGAGGGTGCGCGTATAATCAAGGTGACCGCAGCCTTGGTGCGCTTGGTGTTCTTGGTATGAGAAATCTTCACCAAGCTGGAATAATCCGCAGATTGCGCAGATGTCACAGATGGCATCGGAGATGCAGACTCCGCGCTACATCTGTCGGATCTGCGCAATCTGCGGATAATTTCAGCCTCCGTTCGTTGCCTTAAAACAGGCCGGCGGGTTTCACGCAACGGGCGCAATTTGTATTTTGGAGCCGGTACGTAGCAGCAATGTTCTGAGTCTTTGATTCACGCCAAGACGCAAAGACGCAAAGATGATTGAGAATGAGATCGGCAAATTGGTGGTGTATGCCTTGGGTGGTAAATGGCCTGCCAGAAAAAATCTTGGCGTCTTTGCGTCTTTGCGTGAGACCAAAACTCGGTTCGAATCCTGAACGGAAGGCTCAC
>JAYVTN010000456.1:0-8734 GCA_043788785.1 Spartobacteria bacterium
CCGTGAGCGTGACCGACGCCAAGGGCAACACCACGACAATGGCTTACGACGAGGCCGGACATCTGACCGCGTCCACGGATGCGCTCGGGCATGTAACCAGCTCCGCGTACGACGGAGCGGGGAACCGGACCCGGGAGACCAATGCGCTTAACCAAAGCTCGACCTTTGCATTCAACGGCTTCGGCCAGATGACCGCGATGACCGATGCGCTCGGGCACGTCACGACTTACACGTACGATCTGCTGGGCGACCAGCTCACCCAGATTCCAGACGCATCGGAGGGCCATTGCACGGATCCGTGAGCAGCACCCAAACGCGCTGGGGACGCCCCGGCGCGTCACGCGGTTTCTTTGCGGCCTGAGTTCTCCGTTGCTGGTTCAGAGCAAGCTAGGCAAGCACCCGCTTTTCGGGGTGTTCATGGAAATCCCGTTCGCGGCGGTTCTGGAGTATAGACTGTATGGACGACATGGACGCAGGATATGGCGCGTCGCAGAGAGGCCATGCCACTCGTTACTGGTGGGCTTTCTGGACGTGGTCGCGCAGGAGGTCTTGGCCGAAGTCGTGCTCGAAGTCGCGCCACAGGCTGTGGACGTGGTTGGCCTCGTTCTGCGTGTTGTCGTATTCCAGGACGAACGTTTGGCCTTGGACTCGGTAATAGTGGGGCTGTCCCCGCTCTAGCCCGCCTGCCCAGGCGAATTGGATTCGCTCCAAACCTGCTTTCTGGATCTTGGCCCACTCCAGGGCCGCAATATCCGGACGATGGCGGCCGAGATATTCCTGGATGAGGTCGCTCAGGAGCGCTGTCTGGGCCGGTGTCAATTGGCTCTGGGGAATGCCCTCGGGGCGGGTTGGATCCACGCGTTTGGGGTCATTAAGGATCTCCTTGGGCGTGTCGATCTGGAGAATTGCCACGGCCCGCTGCTCGGGGGTAAGTGCTCCAACCAGCGCCCGGCCTAACTCTTCTTCCCTCGCCAGAATGCGGGTCCCTGTTCTAGCTCCGGTACGGACCTCCCCAGGGTTGGTGCCAAAGAAGGCCGGTGTCATCGACGGGGCGGTGGGCCCGTCGGCAGTAAAGTTGAGGGAAAGGTGGTGGCCTTCCAAACGCCAACCCCAAGGCTGGGAACCCCCGGGTTTTCCGAAAATAGTGAAATAATAGAGCTCCGGGTCGCGGGTGGGACCGCCGACGCGGGTTTTTTCAAGGTCGGCCAGCACCGCTTCCAGGCTCATGATGGAGACCGCCTTGGAATACCCTTCGTGGCTCAGGCCCGTAGCCAGCAGTGCTTGGGCGAGGAGGCGCTGTTCTTGGGTCATGGCCTTGAAGGGCAGGCCTTTGCGCTCTCGTGGGATGAAATGCCAGTTGCGGCGCTCGGCGCCTCCGAAGTCCATGACGGCCGCCGACTTCTGCTCTTCAGAAAGGGTGGCGAGGAAGTTGGAAGCGGCCTGTGCCATCTCCAAGGATGCGTCGTGAGCGTGAATCAGGGGGCCTGAGAGGATCAGTGCGGCGAGGAGAGCCGAGCAAAAAAGACGTGTGGAGGGCATGGATGAAGAATATCGGGCAAGGAATAGGAAGATGTCGACACAGTCCTGCCAAAGCGGGTCGGGTCGGTCCGCGGGCGCCTCGGGGATTTCTCACGCAAAGTCTCGCCAAGGCGCAACGTATAGAGGAATCAGGGGGACTGGAATCCTGTGTCCCTATAACCCAGCGACCCGACCCCCTCCGGTTCTGGAAACGTTGATGGCCTTTGCGCCCGTTGCGTGAAACCCACCGGCGTAAAATCGCGCGATCCGCGCCTACCGGGGGTTGATTGGGGCTGGGGGACGTGGTTAGGGTTCGGAATGGCAGAAGTACAAACGACCACCGAATCGGGTGAGGCGACCCAGTTGTTCATCCAGTTTGTAATGATGCAGCAGCAGCAAGCGCTTCTAGCCTTAGGCAAGCATCCCAATCCGCCCCCGGGGCTGCCGCCTGCCAACCTGCGGCTGGCGCGTGTGTATATCGACCAACTGGCGATGATCCGGATCAAAACGGCTGGCAATCTCGGCGCGGAAGAGCAGCAGTTGCTCAATTCGGCGCTGGCCAGTTTACAAACGGCCTTCTTGGAAGCCTCCAAAGCCTAAGCTGGGCAGGTTGGGTCGTGTGAATTGGTTTGGCCGCCACCCCTACCCTTGTCTAGGGTTGCCAGAGTGAAAAGTTCTCTTCCCGATTGTTTACAGATTGGCTCTTGCGAGTTGGGCGGGCCCCGTCCGTTGTTTATCCTGGGTCCGTGCGTGATCGAATCTGAAGAGTTCGTGTGGAGAATGGCCCGGGCAATCCAGGGGATTTGTGCCGAAGCGGGAGCCCAGTATGTATTCAAAGCCTCCTACGACAAAGCCAACCGGACCTCGGGTAAAAGTTTCCGAGGCATGGATGTGCGCTCGGGTTGCAAACTCCTTGCCCGGATCGGGGCGGAACTGGGCATTCCTGTGACCACCGATGTGCATTCGCCCGAGGAAGCCACGGTGGCAGGCGAGTATATCGATATCCTTCAGATCCCCGCCTTCCTGTGTCGGCAAACCGACTTGATCGAGGCCGCAGCCAATACCGGGCGCGTGGTGAATGTCAAAAAGGGCCAGTTCCTAGCACCCTGGGATCTCAAGAATGTGGCTCAGAAAATAGAAGCCTGTGGAAACCCGCGATTTTTCTTCACGGAACGGGGGACCACGTTCGGGTACAATAACTTGGTGGCGGATATGCGGTCGCTGTTCTGGATCCGGGAAGCAGGATATCGGGTGGTATTTGATGCCACCCATTCGGTGCAGCGGCCCGGCGGTGCTGGGGATAAGACTGGGGGAGACGGTGTGCTGGCTCCTGTGCTGGCGCGGGCGGCAGTTGCCACCGGATGCGATGGTGTATTTATGGAGACGCACGAGGATCCCGCCAACGCCCTGTCCGATGGGCCCAACCAGATCCCGCTCGCGGAGCTGGGGGCTATGATCAAACAACTTTGCCAAATCCATGCGCTCGTATCCTAGTTTGCTGGTAGGAATAGGCTGTGTCCGCCTAGCAACCTCCGGATTGGGGGTTAAAAGCCAAACGCCGGAGGCGAATGCCAGCGTTTCCATGCCGGAATCCGGCGATTGGGCAGATTTTGAGGTTTTTGGTAAAATAATGGAGACTAATCCTGGAACCCAACACGGCGAACTCGATGGCAGCATTCGGATTATCATCCACAATATGGACAACGAAGTTTCCAAGGAGACCAAAGCCGGTGAGTAACAGAGAATGTATTGTGACAGTATTGGGGATTGCGGTCCTCGCCGCAGGCGGGGTTCAAGCCCAGGACCTGTCCAAGCCGATGGCCGACAGTGTACAGGCCCCGGGGTTGGATTCCATCGGGCAACCGGCGAAAAGGCTGCTCACTGTCGGTGTGGGCCCTTCCAAGCAAGAGGACGGAAAGCCTGTGGCCAAGGAGAAGGGGCCTACGGTGATTACCGCGCATGCCTCGACTTTTGACAACCGGATCCACCAAGCCATTTTTATTAAGAACGTGGTTGTCGTTGACCCGGAATTCAATGTGAACTGCGATAAACTAACCGCCTATTTCAAGTCGGAGAAGACCGGACAAGCAGCCAAGCCTGCAGTGCCCGCCGAGCCTGTGGAGGCGGCCGGGAAGTCCACCGGACCCAAGCCCGGAGGCGGGGGTCTGGAGAAAGCCATTGCGGAGTCTACCGGAACCAACCGGGTGCGGATCGTGCAGGACAAGGTCGATGCGAATGGGGTCGTGACCCATAATATCGGGGACGGCAAGACGGCCGTGTACGATGCGAGTACGGGCGACATCACCCTAACGGGAATGCCCACGGTCCAGCAGGGCTTTAACATGTGCGTGGCCTTGGCAGAATCCACGGTGATCATACTTAACCGGGATGGCCATATGCGAGTCGACGGGGACCACAAAACCATCATCAAGGATGCGAATGCTGAAGCCGCTCCCCGCTAAATTGTGGTTACGAGAGATTCCAGGACATTGTCGGACCGCTCAGGGCGCCCGTTCCCGGTGGCCAAACAACTTCACTAAATTCATGCGCTTGTATCCTAGTTTGCTTGTGGCAGCCGTGTGTGTCTGCCTGGGCACCACGACCGCGGTTGCTAAAGGCGTGAAGAAGGAGGGGAAGTCAAAAGCTACTAGGAACGAGCCGAAGGAGCAGGCCGACAAACAGAACGTCGATAAAGGCTCCAAGAGGGAAAAGGACCCCAAGAAGGTGCCGGAACCGGATGGGAAAATGTCCTTGCCGATTGTGGCTGGGCATCCTTCCAAAGGGCTTCAGATTCCTTATTTCGGGGGGGACGGGAAGCTGCAGATGACATTTGCCATAGGCCTGGCGGATCGGTTGGACGAAAACCACGTCCGTATGGATGACATGCAGGTGGAAACCTTTGACTCGCTTGGGAAAAGCGAAATGCTCATCGATTTGCCCAGTTCGGTGATGGATCTTAAAACCCGGATCCTGTCCACGGACAAAACGGTAGTGATCAAACGGTCAGATTTCGAGATTACAGGGCAAACAATGGAGTTTAATACGGAAACCAAACAGGGCAAACTCGAGGGCAATGTGCGGATGATCATCTACAATATGGACAACGAAGTTCCCAAGGAGACCAAAGCCGGTGAGTAAACGACAATGTATTGTGACCGGGTTTGGGATCGCGGTGCTTGCCGCGGGAGGGATTCAAGCCCAAGATTTATTCAAACCGATGACTGAGAGTGTACAGGCCCCGGGGCTGGACTCCATTGGCCAAGGAGCCAGAAGGCCGCTCACAGTGGGTGTGGGCGCTTCCAGGCAAGAGAGCGAAAAGGCTGAGCCCAAGGAGAAAGGGCCTACGGTGATTACCGCGCATGCTTCGACCTTTGATAACCGGATCCACCAAGCCATTTTTATTAAGAACGTGGTTGTCGTTGACCCGGAATTCAATGTGAACTGCGATAAGCTGACCGCTTACTTCAGGTCTGAGAAGACCGGAGAAGCGGCCAAGGCCGGTGTGCCCGCCAAGCCTGCTGTGCCGACCAAGCCTGCGGAGGCGTCCGGGAAGTCCACGGGACCCAAGCCCGGGGGCGGGGGCGGGGGTCTGGAGAAAGCCATTGCGGAGTCTACCGGAACCAATCGGGTGCGGATCGTGCAGGACAAGGTTGAGGCGAATGGGGTCGTGACCCATAATATCGGAGATGGCAAGACGGCCGTGTACGATGCGAGTACGGGCGACATCACCCTAACGGGAATGCCCACGGTCCAGCAGGGCTTCAATATGTGCGTGGCCCTGGCAGAATCCACCGTGATCATCCTCAATCGGGACGGCCATATGCGAGTCGACGGGGACCACAAAACCATCATCAAGGACGCGAATGCCGAGTCCACTCCCCGTTAAACTGTGATTACGAGTGATTCCAAGGCGTTGTCGGACCCCTCAGAGAGCCCGATTCTAAGGACTGAGAAATTGGTGAAAATCTACGGTGGCCGCGCGGTGGTCAACGGGATCGATATCAATCTCAAGAAAGGGGAAATTGTTGGATTGCTTGGGCCCAACGGGGCGGGCAAAACCACGAGCTTCTATATGATCGTGGGATTGGTGCGTCCAAATGGGGGGCGTGTGATCTTCAAGGACCAGGATGTGACCGACCTCGCCATGTACAAACGGGCCCGGATGGGGATGGGCTACTTGCCACAGGAAGAGTCGATTTTCCGCAAACTAACGGTCGAAGAGAACATTTTGGCGATTCTGGAGACCCAGCCTCTCACCAAGCGGGAGCGCAAGAGCCGGTGCGAGGAATTGCTTTCGCAGTTCGGTATTGACCACGTGGGCAAACAATTGGCATTGACGCTTTCCGGCGGTGAGAAGCGGCGGTTGACCATTGCGCGTTCCCTGGTCACCAGCCCAAGTTTATTGATGTTGGATGAACCTTTTAGCGGCGTGGATCCAATAGCGGTGTATGATGTACAGCAGATCATTTCTAACCTCCGGGACAGCGGGCTCGGGATCCTGATTACCGATCACAATGTGCGTGAAACTCTCTCCATCGTGGATCGTGCCTATCTCATCTTCAAGGGACAGGTGGAAACCCAGGGCACCAAGGACTTCTTGATCAACGACGCCGTTGCGCGCCGGATTTATCTAGGCGAAAGCTTCAGAATGTAACCCCAGAAAACACCAAAAAACCATGCAAACTGCAAACGTTAATGTGCCAATCAAGGTAACGGGTCGCCATGTGAGCGTTACGGAGGCGATTAAGACATACGCCATCAGCAAGGTCGAACACCTGCATCTAGATTATCCGCGGATAATTGACGCCCAGGTGATTTTGAATTTGGAAAAGCACCGGCACTCGGCTGAGATCGTCCTGCACTGCAACAACCACATCACCATTGAAGCCACGCACGAGACCGACGACATGTACGCGTCTATTGATGGGGTGATCGCTAAAATCGCCCAGCAAATGCGCAAGTACAAGACGCGCATCATGCGGGCGCACCGGCCACGTCGGCACGAAATCGGGCATTTTGAGGAACAGGTTCTCGATATAGCTGGGTTTGAGCACGAGGAAGCGCCGGAGCCCCAGGTCATTCAAACCGAGCGTTACCCGGTCAAGCCGATGTTCGTGGACGAAGCGGTGCTGCAACTGGAGATGTCCAGTCGGCAGTTTCTGGTATTCCTGAATGCCAAGAGCGAGAAGGTCAATGTACTGCACCGTCGCAAAGACGGGGGGTACGGCTTGATGGAACCCATCTTTTCCTAAGGCACCGTTTGGGTGTAGCTTTGGGCGTGATCCCCAAAGGTGGACCCCGGGCGGATGTATGGGATTTTTCGGTGCGCCGTCGCGTCGAAGGCGGCAGGGGCTTACGTCGGGAGCGAAATTTCGGCGCCGTTATCGCGGGGGGGGCACCGGTGTTCGGGCTTTTTCCAATCAGCGTGCTTCCAAGCTGGGCACAATCCGGTATGTTACGGTTTTTCGATGACCGCCCCTGAAGCTAAACATCCAACCCTAACCGTCGGAGAGTTTTACACCCGGCACTCGGAATCCCTCCAGTTGAAGTTGGTGGGCTCTTCGAGTGGGTTTGAGCGCCGGATTCGGGAACCCACCATCAATCGTCCGGGGTTGGCGCTATCGGGATTTTACAGTTACTTTGCCGAGAAGCGCATCCAGATTCTCGGGAGCGCGGAACTGTCCTACTTGCGCAGCTTGCCGAACGAGGAGGTGCGCGAGCGCTGCCGTACGCTGTGTTCGCGGCCGATCCCCTGCATAGTGGTGGCCCGGGCAACCCGGCCCCCGGCTGTGCTCTTGGAAGAAGCCGAGAAGGCAGGTGTGGCCGTATTCCGGACGCCGATGGTCACCATGAAATTCATCAACGCGGCGACGTTGGCTTTGGAATTTGATTTCGCTCCTACCAAGAGCGAGTACGGGTCGATGGTGGATATTTTGGGGGTAGGCACGCTGGTGCGGGGTTCGAGCGGGATTGGCAAAAGCGAATGCGTTCTCGGGCTTGTGGAACGCGGCCATAGTCTGGTGAGCGACGATATCACCCGCTTCCGGGCTCTCGAAGGCCGAGAACTGGTAGGGACTTCCCCAGATTTGACCCGCCATCACATGGAGGTGCGCGGGATTGGGGTTATCAACGTGATGTCCATTTTTGGCGTCGGCAGCGTACGGATGGAAAAGCGCTTGGACCTGATCGTGACACTAAAGGATTGGCAGGAATTGGAGGAGGTCGATAGGATCGGCCTTGATCAGGAATACTACGAGATTCTCAATATTCTTATCCCGCACATCACCATCCCGGTGCGGATGGGCCGCGACTTGGCCCGTCTAGTCGAGGTGGCGGCATTGGACCAGAAGCTCAAGGGCATGGGCCAAAACAGTGCGGTTGAATTTAACCAACGCTTACTCAACGTAATGCAGAATAGAGATTAGTCATGGGCTTCCTAGGCCGAAAAACCGACATTTCCCCCCAATCCAAGATCACCAAGGAACTGACTGTTCGCAATCGTCTTGGATTGCATGCGCGACCCTCGGCGATGTTTGTGAAAGCCTGTAGCCGTTTCAAAAGCGAGATTTGGGTGGAAAAAGACGGCGAGCAGGTCAATGGGAAGAGCATAATGGGACTCATGATGCTGGCCGCCGGGATCGGCTCCAAATTGTTGGTCACTTGCGAAGGGCCGGATGCGGAGCGGGCAATTACCGAGATTGAAGCGATTATCGAAAGAAAATTTGATGAGGACTGAGTGGCATCCAGCAACTTGGCAGAACCTTCAAGGGTTGCCCCGGAGGCATTGCCCATGAGCAATTCACAGGACATCCAAGAACAGCGTTTCCACGGCGTGGGCGTTTCTCCTGGAATTGCCCGGGGCGTGGTTTTTGTCTACCGCAGTGACGACGACCAGCCTGATATGCGGCGGGTCGAGGAGTCCGAGATTCCCATGGAAATCGCGCGCTTTGAAACGGCGTTGATTGCCACGCGCGGGCAGATCTTGGAATTGCAGGAGCGCATTGCCGAGTCGATCGGAGCCAAGGATGCGAGTATTTTTGATGCGCATTTGCTGGTCGTGGAGGATCGTACACTGATCGACGAGGTCCTGCGCACCCTTCAACGCGATCGCCATAACGTGGAGTATGTGTTTGCACAGGTCGCAGGCCGGTACGCCAAAACGCTCAGTGAGATCGATGATCCTTATCTACGCGAGCGGGCCTTGGACATCCATGAC
>JAYVTN010000457.1:0-6170 GCA_043788785.1 Spartobacteria bacterium
TGGAAGAAATACTCGAAATCTTCCGCGCTCCAGACAAAAGCGGCCGTGCTGGAGGCATAGAGCAGAATGCTCTCGTGTTCGGTCAGGGATTCGTGGCCTTGGACTTTCATGCGCTTGGCAAGGCTCTGGACGAGGCGATCGACCTGTTTGATTGTCATGGCTTTCATGGCGGCTCGGTTGAGGAAGATTCTCTTAGACAATCATATATCATCTGGTGGCAAATGGGACAATAGCGGTCCCCTCTGGCGCATCAGATTTTTGCATGTCCTCGCATTACGTAATTTGTTCGCGACACTTCGATGCGCGGTTGGCGCTTCACGTGAGTGCGGTGCGCGGGAAAAGTCCTTATCCTTAAAACAGGAATGGAATCAGGCTTGCAGGAACGGATGGCCGGAGACCCGGCGCTCCCACGTTACCTTCCTCCGCTTAACTCTCAGCGCAATCTGACCCGAGAATTCAGCAGCGATCGGGCGATGGCGAACGTTGCACTTGGAGCGCGTGAAAATCCCTCGAAGCTTTGCGTGAGCGTGAATTCCGGGCGTTGGTACGCCAACGCGCATAAAATCAGGCTCAAGCCATCCATGAAGGTGAGTAGCGGTAGGGCCATTTCTCTCCCCGGTTCGCAGCGGCAGAGATTGTTCCGGCTACGACGAACAGCCGTTCAATGACGCCTCTTGCGCCAGTACAAACCCGCAACGCAAGCTGCCAGTGCGAAGAGCAGAATCCCCATCGGCCGGATTCGGAACGATTCATGGACGACGGCTGGAGTGGAAAAAGTCACTGGCAACCAGAGTTCGGGCACATCTGCGGCCAAGACGGTTATCCGCAGGAAATAGCGGGTCCCCGGCATGAGGTCGGAGAGGGATGCCGTGACTTCGTCGCCTGAATGGGAAATTGAGAAAGCATCCAGGGGGCACCAATCGACTTTGAGTGCGTCCTCTTGGATGGATAGAATCCGGGAGTCGGCTTGGAAAGTGCGGTTACGTGCGTCTGGGACGGTCCAGACCAGTGTGGCGCTGGTGGATGTCACCGCGGTTACCTGTGGATAAATGATCGCTGCTTTTGAGGAAATTTCCGCATCGTTCTGTTGCCGGGTGGGGTTGGGTGGGGAGTCGTTGGGTTGGGTCGGGCCAAGGGGGAGGCTGGTCCGTGAGAGTGGCGTTGAGCTTCGGATCGCGCCAGCGATGGAGGCTTGCACTGGGATTACCAATTTCTGCCCGGATGTTTCCAACGAGAGATTCCCGCCCACAGGTCCCGGATCTGCGGCGGCTACGAGCACGACAACGATGCCAGTGGAGCCGGGTTCGATGGCCAGACGCGGTCGCTCCAAGGTGAACGGGGCGCTTACCTCACAGAGCGCTTCCACGGGGCTGCCGCCAATGTTTTCGAGCGTTAGTTCCGCGCGTGCTGGTACATTGGGTAAAACCGATGGGAATTGGAGGGTTTGGGACCGGGCCCGGAGAAGTCCGGGTGCGGCCTTGGCGGAAACGGGCAGCGAAGTGCGCACTCCAGCGGCTTCGATGACCAACTCCTCACGGATTGGGGCAGGGACATTCTCAGCCGATTCGACGATGACAAGGCCCGAGGAGTTGGCGGCGAGATCAAGAGTCGGCGGCACGATCAAGCGCGGACCGGCATGGAAGGTTACGGAGAGTTCGCTCTCCGTATTGTTGGTAAGTTCAAAGCCACCAGCGCGTCGGGTGGTGGCCCGCGATGAGGAGAGCTCAAGGTTCGGGACGGAGACCGAGAAGGCAGCTATACATCGGCCGCTGAGGGCCGTCACATGATCGGGCTGGGAGCTGAAACGCAATTCGCCCCGGGAATCGCCCCCGGTTTGAGGCGCATATTGGATGTCGACGGTTTGGGACTGGCCCGCGGGGAGTGCGTATTGTGTGGCCCCTTTGATGGTCCAAGGCGGATCGATATTCAATTCGCCCCGGGCAACGCTGCCACCCTGGTTCGTGATCTGGATGCTACGAAGCGCCCTTTGGCCAGGCTTGAGGGTTTCAAAATCAAGGGAAGCCGGAGCGGAGAGGTGGGCGGGCTCGTCGGTGATGGTGATCACGATATCCGCGGAGCCTGAAACGCCATCCCTGCCTTTGACTGCGTAAGAGAATCTGTCCCGTACCACGGCAAGATCCGCGGGAGCTGTGTAGACCACCGTCGCTGACTCCGGCCCCACAGGCTTGGGCTCGCTCAGCTTTCCCGCCGGTGCCGAGCGGATGAGGAACTCCACGGTTTGATCCCGTGTTCCGTAGATGCGGAGCGGAATTGGTACGGCTTTTCCCCGGGTCACGCGCACGGAGGCAGGAACGGGCTGAGAGGGAGCGGGTAGGGCTGGAAGCTCGGGTTTGGCGGCTTGCCCGACCGTGAGAGCGCACACCAACCCGAGCAGCCAAGCGGAGGCACGGGCGATTGAGAGACGTAAACCGCAATCTATCATGGAACTCCCGAAGGTGGCCGCTCACGCTCAGAGCGTCCATGGAAAATGAAGGCATGAGATTATCTGGTTGCGGGGCCGGGGTGCCCTCGGTATCAACCTGCAAAGGTTTTGCTGAATGAGAAAGGTTATAGCCAACGTGTCTTGCCGTCCGATTGCGATGTGGGTGTGCGTCTGGCTAGGATTGATCCCGGCGGGCGCTCATGCCGGTTTGTTCGATAGGAGCAGCTCGAAAATGGCCAAAGCCAGTGACTTGATCCGGCGCCAGGATCCGGCCCGGATCCTCAAGTCCAACGAGGCCTTGCTGACCCCGGACAATACGCGGGTCAATATTTCCTTAAGCCAGCAACGGCTATGGCTGATGGCGGGGGAGGACGTGTACATCGATTCACCGGTCTCCACGGGTAAACGGGCGGGCATGACGCCAACGGGCACTTTCAAGGTGATGGAAAAGGATCCCGATCACCGCTCGAGCGTGTACGGCTGCTTTGTGGACAGGTCCAACCGGATTGTGCGCGAGGGGATTAGTTCAAAGGTGGATTCGGCTCCCAGCGGCACCCATTATATGGGCGCCCCGATGAAATGGTTTATGCGCCTGACCGGTGACGGGGTAGGGATGCATGTGGGGATCTTGCCCGGCTATCCGGCATCCCACGGGTGTGTACGGTTGCCGGTGGATATTGCTCCCCTGATCTACCAGAAGGTCAAGTTGGGCACGGTCGTGACGATCATCCCATAGGTCGCTGTGGGATTGACCTCGGGGATCAATCAAATAACCCGTCCAGCCCGGGAGGGGCGAATGCCAAATAACGTCCAGCCCCGGAATGTTCGGAAGAATGCCCCAAAGGGCCCGGTGGGGCGTGTGCCGCCGGCCGGGCACCCCCCATGCTTTTGCCGCTTAAAAGGCTGCCAATGAGCGGCGCAGAAGGTTCATGGCGGTTTGGGCCGCCATGGTCTTGAAGGTCTCCCGATCAATGGAAAGTCGATGGTGTTCGACTTGGACGCTCCCATCGGCTCCGGCCAGTGCGATGTAGACGGTGCCCACAGGCTTGAGCTCCGAACCGCCACCCGGGCCCGCAATGCCCGTTGTCGCCAGCGCGTAATGGGTGCCGGCTCGTTCCAACGCGCCGCGGGCCATCGCTTCTGCCACTGGCGCGCTGACGGCCCCGTGCTGGTGGATCAATTCCAGGGGGACTCCCAGATCGCGCGTTTTGGCCGCATTGGCGTAGGTTACAAAGCCCGCCATGAAGACCGATGAGGCGCCCGGGACATTGGTGAGCATATGGGCAAGGAGGCCACCGGTGCAGGATTCCGCGGTACAGAGGGTTTCATGGCGTGTCGCGAGTTGCTCGATGAGGACCTGTTCGAGGGCACGGTTGTCCGCGGAGACCAGATGCATGCCCAAGCGGCCCAGAATGAGGCGTTCGGCTTTGTCCAGAACCGTGTGCTCGCCAATGACCCGCACATCGACCTCGCCCGGACGTGCGCAGTAGCCCAGTTCGAGGCCAAGCGCCAGCAGGTCGGCGCCCACCAGATCTTCGACTGCGGACTCGCCCAGCCCACTGATGCGGTAGGAGCGTTTGAAAATGTTGGCCTTTCCCGGAACAATCCCACGCAGGATCGGCAAAACGCTCCGCTCCAGCATGGGTCGCAGTTCCCGGGGCGGACCGGGGAGCAGGAAGATGTGGGCGGACATCCGTCCTTGGTGGGGCATGGGCGGGAGATACAAGCCGGGAGCGGTCCCATGCTCATTGGGAAGGACGATGGCTTGCGGGGGGCGCAGTGCCTGGAGGGCGACTCGTTCATTCATCGGCATCTGGCGCCGGGCGAAGCGTCCAGCGATGGCCTCCATGATCTGGGGGTCATGAACCAGGGATAGGCCCAGTAATTCGGCGACACAGTCGCGGGTAATATCGTCGGTGGTCGGGCCCAAGCCGCCCGTTATCAGGATGATATCGGCGCGCTCCAGGGCTTCAGCCAACGCTTCGCGGATCGCGTCCCCGTCTGGAACCGTGAGTTGGCGCTCGATCCGTAAACCGAGAGGGAAGAGCTCTTCGGCCAGAAGTTTGAGATGCGTGTTGATGACACTGCCTAGCAGGAGTTCGGTGCCGGTATTGATCAGTTCGAGACGCAAATTCATAAAAGCGGGGGCTTAACGGAGGTGGCTTTCCTGCAAGCAGTAGTCCAGGAGAGTCAGGAATTCGACCCGCTGGAGCTCCCTGAGTTCCCGGTCCAATCCCTCGGCACCGAAGCGTTCCTGTTCACACTGACCCGTATAGAGGTAGGGATCCCAATTGAGTTGTTTAGCCATGTCTGGGGAGTATGGGGCTGCATCCCTGTGCATGCGTGAAAAACAGGGAAGGACGCCAGCCTGGCGGAACCAGTACCGGGCATTGTCAAAATCGCCCTCGCGCCGGTGCACCATGCCGTGCCAGTAGGCACCAAGATCGCCGTGGGCCGCCTGGAATACGGCATGCGATTCCTCCAAGGCATCCAACGCGTACAGGACGCCACCTCGTACAAGAGCGAAAGTGGCAGGGTTTTCCGCAGTCTTGCCTCCGGCGAGCATCGCATCATCGGCGGCCAAAATCCGGCGCAGCAGCTCGCGGTTGCGCGGTTCACGTGGACGCAGGGTGACGAGCACTTCGTCCCCGATCAGGACACGCTCGATTAGATCGGAGTAAGCATTCATGGATTGAAAGTCCTCTCCGGACGCTGGCCCAACAAGATTTATCTGGTGCTTGGGTTCTCCTCCACGGAAAATCGTGGGGGTATGAAGTTCAAAGCGTTCTGTGGCATGCTGGCTCTAGCAGCTCTTGGGAGTGGCTATTTCTTACTGGCACGGCCCACGGCAGTGCGGGCTCCCGCCCCTGTGGAGTTGCCGAAAATGAGTGAGGCACCCAAGCCGCTGCCCGCCCCAAAGTTCCGCCTAAGTGAGGTGCGCTTGGTGCCCCAAGCGCGGCCCGAAGCGGACCTGGAAAATGCCGCGCCCGTTGCGATTCAAACGGGGCTGGAAGAAGGGCTCCTCCGGGCGCGTTTTGTCGGCAATGGACGTGATCGTCTCATCGCTCACCTCTCCAATGCGCGTCCTGTCGACGTCCGGGTGCGGATTCCTGCCGGGCTGGTCTTTGAATCGGGTAAGACCTTAATGGTCCTTGTCCGTTCAGCCGACTGCTGGATCGGGCCGTCCAAAAGCCTCGAAGTGGTTTGTCAGACGGTAGCTCCCCAGTCTTCAAACCCGATTTCTGAAACCGATTTTGTTCTGACCAAGAAGCGGATTGGCCGTCTCGAGGTGCTGCTCGATCATGCTGCATCCCATGTAGAACTTCCCTTGACCGTTCTCCAGACCGTCACTTTGGCGCTGACCGAAAATCTGCCGCTGAGCGCCGTAGCAAGATTCAGCCCGGCGGCACCCGAGGTCAAAAGCCGGTTTAATACGGACGCGTTCCGGGTGGATTCGGGCGACTTGGTCAGTGCCCTCATTGCGCTGAGGGAGATGGGGATTGCCGAGGAGTCCATTGCCATGAGCATCGATCCGCAATTGAAGATAGAGGCGATGATCGAACCGCTCTCGCGGGCGGCTGCGATGCATTATTATGGGATCACGCCAGAAACCGAATGGAGCTACTGGAAGAACGAGCTTCTTTTTGGGCCTGAATCGACCCGTCACTACGCCCTCTATGGGATCGCGCGGTTCTATCCTGAGGTGGCGTTGGAGATGCTTCCCAAA
>JAYVTN010000458.1:0-4584 GCA_043788785.1 Spartobacteria bacterium
CATCCACAATCGCGGTGTGCACGGCTTTTTGGGTGTTGGCCTTGACCGTCATCGAGGCAGCCGGGGCCCCGGATTGGAACACCGAACAGCCGGCAAGCACCCCCAAGGACAACGGGGAAGCGATTTTCAGAAGTGCTTTGAACATTGAAGAAAAAGCTAAAAGCTAAAAGCTAAAACCGCACACCTAAAAGCTAAAACGCTGTTGCAGGGCTTTCAGCCTTTTCTTCCAAGCCCTTCCACGGCCGATTCACAAAGCCCGATGAAGGTCTCCTCGGCGAGACTCAACCGGCGGCCCCGCCAAAACAGAATGCCCCAGCGGCGGCGCAGTTTGCGGCGTCCCAACGGAAAGCTCACCAGAGAGCCTTCCTTGAGCTCTTTGCGCAAGGTCCATGGCGCAAGGATGCTTACCCAATGGCCAAGTTTGACCAACTCTTTGATGGCTTCCATGTCCCCGAGCTCGAGCATGCTGAAAAGGGTGATCTTGTCATCGCGGAAATAGTCTTCGATGAGTTCGAACGTGTAGCTCGCTTTTCCATAAAAGATGTAGTGCTGGCGTGCGATCTCCGCTCGGTTGACCCGTTTGGCCACGGCCCATGGATGCATGGGGCTGACCACGAACTCCAACTCATCTGTGAACAACGGGCGGAATTCCAAGGGCTCTTGTTTGCGCGGTTCGAGGTTGATTGCCAAATCGATCTGGTGCGCCCGCAGCAGTTCAATGTTCTTAGGCGTGTCCCCTGGGTTGATCGAGATTTCACAGTGGGGGAAGCTTTCTTTGAACTCACGCAGCACCGTCGGCAGCACGTATTGGCAGGCCGTGCTACTAGCGCCAATCCGGACCCGCGTGCTCCCCCACTTCCCCAAGCGTCCCAATTCGGAGCGGGCCACGTTCATCTCCGTCAGGATTTTTCCAGCATGCACCAGCAGCTGCTCGCCGGCTTGGGTGACGACTACCGATTTGCCCATCCTGTCCAAAAGCCGACACCCGATATCCCGTTCCAGCGCCTTCATGGAGTGGCTAATGGCCGACTGACTGAGATGCAATTGATGCGCAGTTTGGGTAAAACTCCCGGTCTGTGCGAGGATCGAGAAGGCGCGAAGTTGTCTGCTATCAAGCGGCTCGGACATACATGAAAGCATTTCATGCCTCTGATCGAAAAGTCGAACGGTATTTATCGCACTCCACGCAGCGCTTGGCACATCACAAGCTAATGAGGGCTTCACAATACGTTGTGCCAGCCGTCCCGATGCCCAAATCTACTCATTCCACGCAAACTCCAATCCGCCTCGGCTTTGTCGCCTTGGCTGATTGCGCCCCATTGGTGATGGCGCACGAGATGGGATTGTTTGCGGCTTTTGGGTTGGAAGTCGAACTGCACCGCGAGGTGGGATGGGCCACGATCCGCGACAAAATCATCTACCGGGAGCTCCACGCAGCCCAAGCGCCAGCAGGATTGGTGGTCGGCGCAAGCTGCGGGCTGGGGTCGATCCAAGCCGATTGCCTCACGGGGCTGATCCTCAATCTGCACGGCAATGCCGTAACCCTTTCCGAGGCCCTGTGGCGGCGCGGCGTGCGCAATGGCCACGACTTGGCCCGTGAGATCGCGTTGCGTGAGCACGTCTACACCTTCGGCGTTGTCCATCCTTACTCTTCCCACAATATCCTTCTACGCCAGTGGTTGCGCGCCCACGGCATCGACCCAAACCGGGACGTCCGAATCGTTGTGGTGCCACCAGCCCAGGTCCATCGCAACCTCAAATCCGGTCATCTTGACGGATACTGCGTGGGCGAACCCTGGAACTCGGCTGCCGTCATGGCCCGGACGGGTTGGTGCGCGGCCACCAGCGCGGAATTGGCCCCACGCCATGTCGAGAAGGTACTGATGGTGCGCAGGGATTTTGCTGAAAGCCAGGAAGCCCGACACCTGGCCCTAATCGCCGCCCTTATCGAAGCCTGCCGCTACTGCGATCATCGCAGCAACCGCGCGCGGATCATCGAGACCTTGGCTCAACCCGAATATGTGGGGGTCCATCCCGAGGCTTTGCGCATGAGCCTCGGAGGGCATTTCGCTTTCGGCCATGGCCGCAGCGTCGAGCAGGAAGATTTCCATATCTTCTCCCGCGGGGGTGCCAACGAACCGACCTTGGCACAAGCCCAGTGGCTCCTCGCCGGCCTCCACAGCACCGGGATCATTGCCGAACCCAGCCAAGCTCCGATGGACCAAGCCAGCCAATGGTTTCGTCCGGACATTTTCCAAAAAGCCCAATGTGTCCTTCAAACCTCAAAGTCCACCATTCCATGAGCCACACCAATCAGCCCTCACTTACCCGCAGGCGTTTCATTTCGACCACCGCCAAGGGAATCGGCCTAGGCGCATTACTCAACGGTTTACCCAAAGGCTGGATTGGAAGCACGTTTGCGAGCGACGCACCCGAAGCTCCGAACGTGAAATTCGGGATGATCGCACTCACGGACTGTTCCCCCATCGTCATCGCCCACGAAAAGGGTTTGTTCAAGAAATACGGCATCAACTCGGTAGTGGCCAAGGGCGCTAATTGGGCCGCCATTCGCGACTCGCTTTCCACGGGGGACAATCAAGCCACGCACATGCTTTTGGGCATGCCATTGGCCTCGAGCATGGGGCTAAGCGGGGCACCCAAAAAAGCGATGGTTATCCCGTGGCTACTCAACCGCAATGGCCAAGCCATCACGCTTAAAAAAGAGTTGGCGGGCAAGGTCGCGGGGGATCCCAAGGCGCTCAAACCCTTCGTGGATGCGGCTAAAGCGGCGGGCACTCCGATGAATTTCGCGATGACTTTCCCGCCCGGCACCCATGCCATGTGGATGCGCTACTACCTGGCGGCGGGCGGAATTCATCCCGGCGACGCACAAGGTTCCAACGCCGATGTCTCCCTCATCACCATCCCTCCGGCACAGATGGTGGCCAACATGAAGGTGGGAAAGATGGACGGGTTCTGCGTGGGCGAACCATGGAATGCGCGGGCGATCGCCGATGACATCGGGTTCACCGCCATCACCACCCAAGGGATTTGGAAAGACCACCCGGAGAAGGTGTGCGCGTTCACTGCCGAATTTGCTGAGAAGAATCCCAAAACCGTCAAAGCCATCCTCAAGGCGCTCCACGAGGCGAGCGTCTGGCTGGACGTGCTAGAGAATCGTGCCGAGCAGGCCCAGCTCGTCTCCGCCCCGACTTACATCAATTGCCCGCCCGAAACCATCCTCGGCCGGTTGCAAGGCAAGTACGACATGGGCGACGGCCGCAAGTTGCGCGATCCCGACTACATGATCTTCAGCCAGCGCAATTGCAACTATCCGCAGCCCAAATTCGCCAAATGGTGGCTAAGCCAGTTCCGGCGTTGGGGCTTCGTTGATGGCGCCCCTGATTACGAGGCCGTGGCCAAAGCAGTCATGCGCGCGGACCTCTACGAGGAAGCCATGAAGGAGATGGGCTACACCCATGGCGGACTCGACAATAGTCCGGAAACGTTTTTCGACGGAACCGTGTTCGATCCGAAAGCGGACATGGAAGCCTTCGCCAGCGGCTTCGCGGTGAAAAGCATGAAAGGTTGATGAGTATGGAATGGCTCAAACGTTTTAAGTTGGACGCGGTTTTGCTGCCGATGCTGGGAATCGTGGCCTGCCTGCTGATCTGGCAAGGGATCGCAGGCAAGTCAGTCACCACGACAGTGAAGGACGACTTCGGCGACATGGTGAAGGTCACCAAACGCGTCGGACTCTCCGAGGATCTGCCAACACCGGCCGAGACGTGGAAAGCGAGCCGCAGTTATGTGGTCAAACCCTTTGAAAAGAGGGGCGAACTCGATCAGGGGATGCTGGCCTTTACGTGGCTTTCCTTGAAGTTGGTGGCCCAAGGGTATGCGATCGCGCTTCTGCTGGGCACGCCGCTGGGCTTCTTCCTAGGGCTCTCGAAGACCTTCACCACGATCTTCGACCCGATCATCCAGATCCTGCGTCCGGTTTCGCCCTTGGCATGGTTGCCCTTGGGAATGGTGCTCTTCCTAAGCGTCAAACTGCACATCCCGGGAACCTCGTTCACCTATACGGCCTCGGAACTGGCTGCGATTTTCACCATCGCAATCTGTTCGATGTGGCCCACCGTGCTCAACACCGCAGTGGGCGTGCGTGCCATCCCACAAGATTACTTGAACGTGGCCCGGGTGCTCAAACTCTCCCGATCCAAAACTCTCTTCAAGGTCTTGGTCCCCGCGACGTTGCCATACATGTTCACTGGCTTCCGGCTCTCCTTGGGCATCGCATGGCTGGTCATTGTCGCCGCGGAAATGCTCACGGGCCGCCCCGGTGTCGGTGGATTCCTTTGGCAGCAATACAATGCCTTGAGCTACGCCCACATCATTCTGTGTATCCTGACAATCGGCGTGATCGGCTACATCCTGGACCGGCTCATGAACCTCATCGAGATGCGCTTCAAAAGCGTTTGATTTCCATGGCCCTTCTCTCGCTTAAAAATGTTAACAAGGGGTTTGGCCCCAGAAACCACCGCAGCGAGGTGCTCCGGGATATCAATCTGGAAATCCAACAAG
>JAYVTN010000459.1:0-2958 GCA_043788785.1 Spartobacteria bacterium
GTGGTGGATGCCTCGGATGGTAAATGGCCTGCCAGAGGAAATCTTGGCCTCTTTGCGTCTTTGCGTGAGGCCAAAACTCGGTTCGAATCCTCAACGTGAGACGGGCTCACTCCCGTTTCTGGGAGGGCGCCTTTCAACTGTTCGAGTTAATGGCCAAAGAAACCCGCGTGGATCATGCTCCGGCCCGAACTCAAAGGTTCTAGGTATCCCTCACTCTGTGGTCTCTGTGCGCTCTGTGGTGATTCTGAATCGCCGTATTTAGGTTTAGCGGAATTCCAGCACCCCGAAGCGTTCGGGTGTATGAAAACTGGGACGGAAAGTCGGCGACCACGCGCTCAATTCGCGTTCGTGCGCCAAGGGACGATCAATTCGGCAGAAATTAGCACGCCAGGCGGTACCCGCCGACGGACGGTCCGCCACCAGACTTCCAAAGGGGATCTCCAATTCCGCGTTCCAACCATTGGAGTGCATCTTAACCAACGTTTGAAGATCTTCGCACCGCCACGAGAAATCCTTTTTAAAGCCGCTCCGGGCTCTGCGCAAGACCAGATCCAGGATGGCATTGAGGGGATTGAGTTCGATCTCGAAGTAGCATTGGAGATCGCCAACGGGGTCTAAGAACACCTCGACAACCTCTTCAGTGTAGAGGAGAGCATCGCGCTCGGTGAGGGTGGCCTGTACGTGGGTATCTTCCACCTCGAACAAGATTCGCAGTGCCTCGGCGGTTCGCGCAACCCGCAGCCCGGTCGATTGAACGGGCCTCAGGCCGCTCACCGTTTCCGAAAGCGCTACCGATTCGATCCCTGCCCAGAAAACAGCTGTCGGCTCGGCCTCCAAAGCCGCGTTTGCCCGCTCAGGACAAACGAGGGTTGGAAGAATGTCGCCCACCGCTACGGATCGACTTACACCGGGCTTTTCATCGTGAAAATGACGGCCAAGGCCCCCAAAAACACGAGGATCGCCGTGGCCCCGAACACCAGGATACCCACTTCGGCAGGACCCTTGCTCTTGGCGTGGGCAGGAAACGGGGAAGCATTCTGGAAGTCTTCAGGACAAACGCTCGAGCTAGCCGCCACCGCCAAGGCCTCGTCGGCTTCCGGCATGGGCTCCGAATCGTTATCTGCCGAGGAATCAATCTCTGGAGGACCCCCGAAAAAACCATGGATATTGCCCACACGCACCGAGTCGCCTTCCTTGAGGAGAATGCCTTCGTGGGCTGGAAGATGTTCGCCATTGACCCGGGTACCGTTGGTGGAACCCAGATCCGTAAGCACATAGCCCCCCTCGGCGGTGGCACTCAGCTCGGCGTGGCGGCTGGAGACCGAATCGTCGGCTATCACGATCGTGTTTTCGGGCACTCGGCCCACGGTCACCAGATCGTCGTTGAACTCGTGAACGATCTCTGCGCCGTCCGGTAGGGAGAACTGGAGCTTAGGCATGGGGGGATATTGGTAACGCGGCTACCGCGATTCATCAATGAGTTTGGCAAACTGCTCGAAGAAGTAGCTCGCGTCGTTTGGACCGGGCGCCGCCTCGGGGTGATACTGAACACTGAAAATGGGCGCTTCCTTGTGGCGCATGCCTTCGACCGTCCCCTCGTTGAGGTTGATGTGGGTGACTTCCACGTTGGCCGGCAATGACTCCGGATCCACCGCGAACCCATGGTTTTGTGCCGTTATGGTCACCTTGCCTGTCCGCAAATCCTTGACCGGCTGATTGCCCCCGCGGTGCCCGAATTTCAATTTGTAGGTACGTCCCCCAAACGCGTACCCCAGCATCTGGTGTCCCAGGCAGATCCCGAAAATGGGTTTTTTGCCCATCAGCCCGCGAATGTTATCATGGACATAGCCTAGAGCGGCCGGGTCGCCCGGGCCGTTGGAAAGGAACACGCCATCGGGGTTCAGGGCCAAGACATCCGCAGCGGAAGTGTCGGCAGGAACCACTCGAACCTTGAACCCTTCCTGGCGGAGCCGACGCAATATGTTGCGTTTCATGCCAAAATCATAAGCCACAATGAACTGGCGCGTCGGGCCCAGCTTTTCAAAGACCTCCCCGTCCTCACTGATCTCGGTGCCCGTTCCATCGCCTTTGACGATGGTCCACTTGCGGCTGAGTTTGTCCTCGGGGTCCCAATCGTAAGCGACCTTGGGGCTGACTTCCTTGACGTAATCCATTCCAACCACCCCCTGGCCCGCAACGGCCTTGGCCACGGCTTTTTCCACGGAAATCTCCCCGGTGCTCAAATACCCCTTCATTGCCCCCTTATCGCGCAGATGCCGGGTCAACGCCCTTGTATCGATGCCTTGGATCCCGGGGATGTTCCATTGCTTGAGATAGGCATCCAACCCGCCGCGGGAGCGCCAGTTGCTAGCCACCGGACTGAGTTCTTCAATGATGAATCCACGCACGTGCGGCTCGCCGCTTTCATCGTCGAGTGCATTGACCCCGTAGTTACCAATCTCCGGGTAGGTCATTGCCACAATCTGCCCCCGATAGGAGGGATCCGTAAGCACCTCCTGGTATCCGGTCATCGAAGTGTTGAAGCACACCTCCCCGACCGTGGAGCCAGTGGCGCCGAAGCTTTCACCAATAAAATGCCTACCGTCTTCAAGAGCTAAAATGGAGCGCATGTGAACCCCTAATAAGAAGGGGAATGCCGATTGTGGAAAGGCGAAAGTGACTTCCATGGCGCAAGCGGTGGCACGAACCCTTGAGCGGAGAGTCCGCATGTCCGGGCTCGCCCGGGGCCTATGGGGCGGCGGCAGGGATTCGATCGAATCCCGCCGGGTGGACCCGTGCGGTCGCCAGAGAGCTTGGCGTCTTTTTCTTCCAGAGAACAAGTCCCGGAATGACCTGAGACCCGAATAGCGCTAGATTAAGGAAGGTTTCGGACGGACCTGCTCCTATCTCTGCCTCCTCTGCTCTGCCACCTCTGCCACCTCTGCGTTTAAAGATAGC
>JAYVTN010000460.1:0-1907 GCA_043788785.1 Spartobacteria bacterium
ACGGCGGGAGGCAAAGCGCTGGACCAGTTCGTCTCCCGCGAAATAGCTGAAAAGTTCGGAGTGCGTCAAACTGAGGGCGACAAACCACCAGAGCGAGAGGGCAAGGGTGATCAGGAGCCCCCTAACCCAGGGCATGGGAACCCGCTGGGAGCGTGGAGTTGACCAACGCAGCCCGATGCAAGCGCTCAGGGGAACGATCAAGGCCATTGGCCCCTTGGTCATGAAGCCAAGACCCATGGCGACAAAAAATCCCCAACCCCACAGCGTGCCGCCCCCGGTGTGCCGTCGTACGGCGCATGCGATGGCTGCCGTAATCCACATGGTCAGGAACATGTCCGGTGTCAGCAGCCGGCCCAGGCAGAAAAAGCCTGCGCAGGACGCCAGAATGAGCACCGACGTCCGCCGCATGTGCGCGCCGAAGAGCATTTGCGCCAGCCAAGCCATCAAACCCAAGGTCCCGAGAGCGGCTAGTGCCGAGGGTAACCGGGCGGCCCAATACCGGGCTCCGAATGTTTTCAGGGATAATCCGGTTGCCCAATACAGTAACGGCGGCTTCTGGACGTGGGGGATCCCGTTGATATGCGGCAAGAGCCAATCACCGTGGTCCGCCATCTCCCGGCCAACTTCAGCATACCGGCCCTCATCGGGTTCGTTGAGACCGCGGTTGAGAAAAACAAGGTAACAAAGGGCGACCGCCAGAATCCAGCCCCAACGGCGAAGCCAGTTAGTCAGATCGGACCCGCTCCGGGAGCCCGTGGGTGTTTGGGGGAGGGGCGATTCCCGATCCGGAGAGTGCGAACTCAATTGGGGCCTCCCTCGAGCCCGATCCGCCCTGGGGAAGTCGTCCGACGCCGGATGAACCACGCCATCCCCACCATATCCACCATCGGCCGCCACAGCATGACCCAAAGCCCGTATTTGGAGGTGCCGCGGGTCCGGGGCCGGTGACCCACAGGACGTTCGGCAATGGTGTAGCCGGCTGCGCGCGTCATGGCTGGGAGGAACGAGTAGAGGGTCCGCATCGGAATGAAGGCTTCGCGCACCTCGCGCCGGAATAGCTTGAGCCCACAACCGCTGTCCCGGACTCCGTCGAGCAGGACCCGCGAGCGCACCCAATTGGCGATCCGCGACATGCTCCGGCGCAGGACCGAGTCGTTGCGTTTGGCTCGGATCCCCGTCACGAAATCAGCCCCTGCGAGCGCTTCCAAAAGCACGGGGATGTCGGCCGGATCGTTCTGGCCATCGCCATCGAGCAACACAACCACCTTGCCAACGGCTTGGTGAATTCCAAAGTAAAGTCCAGCGCCTTGCCCGTGGTTCTTGGCAAAGTGGAAAACGCGCACGGCTGGCCACCCTGAAGCGATCCGGTCGAGCATGGCTCCCGTGCCATCGCTGCTGCCATCATTGATCAGGAGCACCTCCGCCGGAGGCAGCGTCTGAAGCGCTTGCCGGACTTCTTCGATCAAGACTGGAGCCGCATCTTCCTCGTTGAAGAATGGGATAACGATGGAGAGGTGCGGTAATTCAGGGATGTTCATCCAGCGTAGGAAGGCGATAAGGGATTACCCTTGGAAACGCAACCTTGCACTCCGGGCCTCTGCCTGGGGGCGGCCGCCGTTTGCCTCCGGCCCGTGCTGCCTTGACGCCTCCGCTTCCCGCCGCCTAGCTTGCCCCCATGCCCCAGAAGTCCACTTCCACACACCGGCCCCGGTCCTCGGCGGTGGAGGATTATCTGGAACGGATCCTGGGGCTCATCAACACCAAAGGCTATGCACGGGTGGTGGATATTGCCCAAGCCCTGGAGATTTCCCAGGCAAGCGTCACCAACATGATTCAGCGCTTGGATGCCGAAGGCCTGCTTAAGTACGAGAAGTACCGCGGGCTCGTGTTGACCCAAGCCGGGGAGA
>JAYVTN010000461.1:0-2888 GCA_043788785.1 Spartobacteria bacterium
GGAAATCGCCGCCCTTGATGGTATCGTAAAAGAGACGGTGAACCGAGTCCCCATCGTTCTGATAGTTCTTTGCCGCATTGATGCCTCCCTGGGCCGCTATCGAGTGAGCCCGGCGCGGGGAATCCTGATAGCAAAAGCATTTTACCCGGAAACCTTGGCCAGCGAGCGTTGCGGCAGCTGAGGCGCCCGCCAACCCGGAACCTACGATGATGATCTCGTATTTGCGCTTGTTGGCTGGATTGATCAGCTTGGATTCGAACTTGTGCTTCTCCCACTTCTTGTCAAGCGGGCCCGCGGGGATTTTGGAATCGAGAATGCTCATCAGGGCACCAGAGTCAGAAGGTTGAAAAGGACGGCTACAGGGATGGAAATATAGCCCACAAAGATCAGCCATGCGAGGGCCTGTCCGCCATGGGTGATTGTCAGGTGCAAGCGCTTACTGTTGACGCCCAGAGTTTGGCACACGCTCTGGAATCCGTGGCTCAGGTGCATGCAAAGCAGAAACACCGCCAGGATATAGAAGCCGGAGACCACCGGACTTTGGAACCCCAGAATAACCATGGAATGAACGTCGTACTCGCCCCGGGGCAAGCTATGGAAGTGAGGATCGATAGTCCGGAGGGTAAAATGGGCTAGGTGGAATAAGACAAAGCCAAGGACCACCAGGCCGCTCAGGATCATCGTCTTTTTAGCAGGCCTGGCAGAGGTGCTCGCTTTGAACTCGTTGCGTGGACCTTTGGCGGCCCGGTTCTCCAGTGCCAGCTTGATGGTGGTCACGATGTGGAGCACGAAGGCACCGATCAAAACGATCCGGGCCGCCCACAATGGGCCCGGAATGCTATGAAGGAATGCCGCGTAGGCATTGATCTTTTCCGGCCCTGCAAAGATTTGCAGGTTGCCCACCATATGGGCGAGGACGTAGCCGATGAGAATCAGGCCGGTGAGGGCGACGATCCATTTTTTTCCGATGGAGGATCTGTAGAAGGAGCTCAGGTAATTCACCTTAGGATTTGGTCTAGCGTTGTGTGGCCTATGGGCAGCCGGGGCCTAAACGGGCCTCCGCAGGGCGGCAAAACCGTTATTTGGTAAGCGGAACTTATAGTAAGAGCGTTTTTTGTGCATGCTGGAAAGGGAAAATAGTAAAAACGCGCCATCCAGCCGAGGCGCAGCGTCAATACTCCCGGGAGAGCATATACCCGGCTAACTGATGGAGCCGTTCGGCGTGGACGCCGAAGCTGTTCAAGGCGTCCATGGCGGCTTGGGTGAGGTCATGGGCTTGTTGGCGGGAACGTTCCAATCCAAAAATGGCCGGATACGTGGATTTGGTGGCTTGGACATCTTTGCCGGCAGTTTTGCCGAGCATC
Source organism: Spartobacteria bacterium (assembly GCA_043788785.1). Taxonomy (GTDB): domain Bacteria; phylum Verrucomicrobiota; class Verrucomicrobiia; order Chthoniobacterales; family Chthoniobacteraceae; genus CAIURC01. The sequence goes on from JAYVTN010000461.1 coordinate 1,365, forward strand.
TCGGTCGTTTGGGTGACATCAAGGATGTCGTCGATAATTTGGAACGCCAACCCGAGGGCTTGGCCGAAAATCGTGAGTTTCTCGAGTTTCGTCTCGGAGATGTTGGCGCTCATGGCCCCCAGTCGCAGAGAGGTGGTTAGCAAGGCGGCCGTTTTAGCGCAATGGATGAATCGGAGTTGTTGGCGGCTGGTACGTTTGCCTTCGCCTTCGAGGTCGAGCACCTGGCCCGCAATAAGCCAGCGGCTGCCTGCGGTTTGGGCCAGTTCGCTAACCAAGGCGGCGGTCTTGTACCGGCGAGTGGGGATGGCATGGGAAAGGATTTCAAAGGCGGCCGTGAGCAGGCCATCTCCGGTGAGAACCGCAATACCTTCGCCAAAAACCTTGTGACTTGTGGGGCGCCCGCGGCGGAGATCATCGTCGTCCATGCAAGGCAGGTCGTCATGGATCAAGGAGTAGGTGTGGATGCATTCGACCGCGCACGCCGCAGGCAAGGCGGCCTCCAGCGAGCCCCCGCATGCCTCGGCGGCGGCCAAGGCCAAGATGGGCCGCAGGCGTTTGCCTCCAGCAAAGAGGCTGTACCGCATCGCTTTGTGAATCGTTGCCGGTTTGACCGTGGCTTTGGGAAGGAACGCATCCAGTGCCTTGTCCACAAGTTTGGAGCGGGCTTTGAGGTAAGATTTGAGGTCTTCGGTCGACATGCGTCTTCAGAGTGGGAGCGAAACGGGGAACTGAAAAGGGAAAACCCGAGCCTTCAAAACATCGATCGGGATTGCCAATTTACGCCGTGTGGCTGTGTCGGTTTGTCCTGCCCCATTGAACCTCCGAATGGGTTGCGCTAAAGCTTTGGTATGGCTCGCACAGCCTTCCTTATGGGTGTGGCGGTCTGGAGCTTTGCCAGATTCTACTACTTTGCATTTTACGTGATCCAACACTATGTGGATCCCACATACCGGTTCTCCGGGCTGACCGCCGCAGGGCCGCAACGGCCGTGTCCTCTCCAATGGTCCCCGAAACATAATAAAAAGGATGTCTAGGCCGAGCTCTTCGAGTGCTTGAAGGGCGCGCAGTTCCGGGAATCGCGGCAATCCGTAATCCGAGAGGATCACGTCCAGGCAGGTATCCAGATTGGCAACGTAGTCGGCCCCGGTCTAAAAAGCGACTTAGGTCCCTTAGGTCCCTTAGGTCCCTTAGGTCCTTTGGGTCCCTGCAAACAGCTGCACAGAAAGGGACCTAAAGGACCTAAAGGACCTAAGGGGATCCGGAGGGACATTTTATTGCTGCAGCTTGGGCGGTTGGTTGAGAAGCAACCAATAGATGCCGAGTTGTTGGACAGCCTCGGCAAAGCGTTCGAAATTGACTGGCTTGACGATGTAGCTGTTGACCCCGAGGTGATAACTGGCGACCACGTCATTCTGTTCCTTGGAGGAGGTGAGCACGACCACGGGAAGGGTACTGGTGCGCGGATCGCCTTTGATTTTCCGTAGCACCCCCAGTCCATCGACTTTTGGCAATTTCAAATCCAAT
>JAYVTN010000462.1:0-9252 GCA_043788785.1 Spartobacteria bacterium
GTTGACCATCATGCTCCCTGCGCGTCTGTTGTACCCGCAGATCGACGATTTGATCACCCGCCAGCACGTGGACAAGATGGCCAAGATCATCCTGCTGACGGGAACCATCGTGGGATATGCCTACTTGATGGAGCTTTTCATCGCCTGGTACGGCGCGAATCCCTCGAGAAGTTCACCTTTTTCTACGCCCGTCTAGGTTTGCAGGGCAAAGGGTTCTACGCGTGGGCTTACTATTGCATGATGTTCTGCAACGTGATTTCCCCGCAGTTGTTCTGGATCAAGTCGATGCGGACCAATTACATCGCGGTGTTCATCGTGTGTATGTTCGTGAATACCGGGATGTGGTTTGAGCGGTTTGTGATCATCGTCACTTCGCTGGCCCAAGATTTCCTGCCCTCCTCCTGGAGGCACTACTCTCCGTCGACGACTGAGGTCCTTACCTTCGTCGGCACCTTCGGTATTTTCCTCTCCTTGTTCCTGCTCTTCATGCGCCTGTTGCCCATGATCGCCATTTCCGAGGTCAAGATTGTTTCCCCGGAAGCTGACCCTCACCACCGTCCGGACCCTGAAAACGGCTCCGACGCTCACCACTAAGCTCTTTGCTCATGGCTGAATATCGTAAAGTATATGGGATCGGTGCCGAGTTTGAGAGTGTAGCGGCACTCATGCATGCCGCCGAATCGATCCGGGACGCAGAGTTCAAACGTTGGGACGTTCATACACCATTCCCGGTTCACGGCATGGATGCGGCCATGGGATTGGGTAAATCCTGGCTTTCCCTACCCGTTCTTATCGGGGGTGCAACAGGGACTCTGACTGCGGCACTGCTTACATTCATCCCTTCTTGGGGGATTTATCCGATGATCGTGGACGGAAAACCCTTCGACTGGGCTACGATCCCAGCTTTTTTCCCGATCTTCTTTGAATTGACGATCCTGTTCTCTGCGTTCTCCACCGTGTTTGCGCTTTTGATCATGAACCAATTGCCCAAGTGGTATCATCCGGTTTTTAACTGGGACCGTTTTGAGCGCGCTAGTGACGACGGATTCTTTGTCGTTATCGAGGCACGGGATCCGAAGTTTTCGGAAACCAAGACCTCCGAACTGCTGGAGAGTATCGGCGGAAAGCACGTGACACTTATTCACGATTAACGCTCTAAAAAATGCTCCGTTATTTCTTTGCTTCATTTCTACTGATCACGGCGGCGGTGGTCTCCTTGGCGGGTTTCCGTGGGCAGAAAAGCTTGTTGCCTCCCATCGAGATCTTTCCGGACATGGACCATCAGCCAAAATTCCAGCCCCAGCATAAGAGTAATTTCTTTGCCGACGGCCGGGCAGCGCGTCGGCCCGTGCAAGGGACTATCCCCCTTGGCTATATCTTGGAAGGCCGCTATCTCCAAGCAGGTGCAAAGAACGGGACTCTCAAGCCACAGGGTTTTAGCAACCAGCCTGACTATTTCAACACCGGCAAAATTACGGACATCTACGGCGACGGGTTCCCGGTGGAAGTAACCGCCCAATTGATTGATCGCGGCGAAGAACGCTTCAATATCAACTGTGCGGTCTGCCACGGCAGAACCGGCATGGGCAATGGAGTGGTCCAGCAGATTGGGGCATGGGTGACGGTTGCCAACCTGCAAGACGAACGCATTCGCACCATGCCAGATGGCCAGATTTTTAGCACGATCACCAATGGCAAGAACACGATGGGCGCCTATGCCCCCCAGATCGCAGTCGAAGACCGTTGGGCGATTGTCGCTTACCTCCGCGCGCTTCAGCGCAGCCAGAACCCCAAGCAAGGGGATGTAGTCCAGGCAAAATCCAAGTAACTTTAGGACGCAATGAGCCATCCACACGACTTTCCGCCCGAGGCGGAGAAATTTGATCCCAAGCAACTGGGATTTTTGCCCAAGGCTTTGGCCACGGTTGGAATCGTAGCCACAGTGGCAAGCCTTACGGGCTTGTTGGTCCCGGGATGGCAAACACAGTTCGCTTTCTCCTGGTTGTTCGCCTTCTTCTATTTCTTCAGTATCTGCATGGGTTGCATGTTCTGGAACTGTTTGCATCACGCCACGGATTCGGATTGGTCTGTGGTGATTCGACGACAGGTTGAGAACCTTTCAAGCCTATTGCCTTACTTCGCTGTTTTCTTCATCCCGGTGTACCTCTGTACGGGGAACCTGTTTGAATGGTGGAACCTCAATCCTGGCGACAGTGACTTGCTGGACGCCAAGCAACCTTTCCTTTCCAAGCCGTTTTTCACGATTCGTGCCGTCGCTTACTTCGTGATAATGGGATCGATTGCGTTAGCCCTCAAACGGGCCTCGATCGCTCAGGACGGGGATGGCTGCGTCAAGCACAGCTTTCTGATGCGGAAACTCGGTGTGGGTGGAATTCCTGCCGTTGCATTGGGGATCACCTTCTCGGGTGTCGATTGGTTGATGGGCTTGGATTACAAATGGTTCTCGACCATGTGGGGTGTGTATCTCTTTGCCGGAGCCGCCGGCAGCTCCATGTCTTTGATCGTGCTCGTGGTGACGGCGCTTAAGAAGAAGGGTTACCTGAAGTTAGTAACCCTTGAGCACTACCACACCATGGGCAAGCTCATGTTCGCCTTTTGCGTTTTCTGGGCTTACATCGGTTTCAGCCAGTACATGCTCATCTGGTACGCCAATATTCCTGAGGAGACCATTTACTTCCAGATCCGGAACACGGGTTCCTGGTGGTATTTCAGCACGCTGCTGGTAGTTGGGCGGTTTTTCCTGCCATTTCCTGTGCTGCTTTTGCAGTTCACAAAAAAGAAACCCAAGTACTTGTGCATGGTCGCGGGTTGGGTCCTGTTTATGCAGGTCGTAGACATGTATCTAGTCGTGATGCCAGTCCTCCACAAAGGGGGCGCTTCTCCCAGCCTCTTTGACGTGCTCCCGTTGATTGGAATGGGCTGTATTCTGGCATGGCTCTTCTTCCAGAATTTATTCCGTAGCAATATCTTCCCAACCCGTGACCCTCGTTTGGGTGCATCGATCAAACTGGTAAACTGACATGTCGATCGAAGAATCTTCACAAACCAAACCGAGCGGCTTCTCAAGTGTCGTTCTAGCGTTGTTTTTCTTTGTCCTTTTTGCCGCGCTTGCCTTGATTTTGATCCGGCGCGGAGGACCCGAGCCGTCGGTGGATGCAACCCGTGCGGCCGCGCGGATCGCGATCCGGGAGGCGCTCAAAAAGTCCGACGATGAGAAGTTGGTTGGCTTGCCAGCTGCCAAGGAGGCCGTATTGGCCGAACTGCAACACAAAGTGGTGGCACCTTCTTCGGTCAAGGTGGAGGCGCCGCTTCCGCCAGTGGCCGCCGCCGACCCCAATTCAGCGGAACCGCCGGCCGTGGCACTGACTTCCTCGCCGCAGGGGGCTGATACGATCCGGTTTGATCCTCCTGCTACACAACCCGTTTCTACCGCAACCCCTGAGATTAAGAAATGACTGCAGTTGTCTCTCCTGAAATCAAGCCCGCACGGGCCCTCGAATCCAGCCGTGTTTGGATCGCGACCGCTGACGCCAAACTAGCGACCGAACGCGCTGCCATTGATCGGTCGATCTCTGGAGCTGTTCTTGGCTTCTTCTCGACTTCGATCCTATGGTTGTTGGCTTCAAGCCTTCTGGGATTCATCCGTGCCTATAAGCTCCACCACCCTGGGTTTTTGGCGGATATCCCGTGTTTGACCTACGGCCGGATCGCTCCGGTCTATAACCTTGCGCTCACCTACGGCTGGGCAAGCTTGGCGGGGATGGGCGTGGGTATTTGGCTCTTAGCCCGGCTTTGCAAAGTGCCAGTCCGGTACCCTGGTCTCTTGAATCTGGGAAATATCTTCTGGAACCTTGGGCTTCTGCTTGGGATTTTCAATGTGCTGATCGGCAAGAGCACTGGGGTCGAAGGGATGGAGATGCCCTTTGGGGCCGCAGCTATTATGTTTGCGGGTTACTTGCTCATCGGGACTTGGGCCGCCGTCATCTACCGTCTGCGGCGCAATGCACCGGTGTATATTTCGGTGTGGTATCTCCTGGGTGCGTTCTTTTGGTTTCCTTGGTTCTTTGGCGTCTCCAATCTTCTGGTCGGAAAGCAACAGGTCCACGGTGTGATGACCAATGTTATCGCTGCGTGGTACTCGCAGGACATCAACTTGCTCTGGCTTTCGGCCATCGGCCTTGCAACGGCCTACTACCTCATTCCCAAGGTCATCAACCGTCCCATTTTCAGTTACAACGTGGCGAGTATCGGATTCTGGAGTTTCGCGACCATCGGTGGGTTGACGGGGTTGGTGCGACTCAGTGGGGGGCCAATCCCTGCTTGGTTTGTCACAGTGGGCATTGCGGCAAATTTGATGATGCTGGTGCCGGTCGCGACGGTAATGGCCAACTTCGTTTTCACCCTTCGGGGCCGCACGGACGTGGTTAATTACTCCCCGACTATTCGTTTTACCTTCTTCGGGGCGGTTGCCTTTGGGGTAGCCAGTGTGCTTTCGTTGCTGACCTCACTGCGCGGTCTCGACCGGATCTTGCATTTCACCCAGTATCAAGTCGCCCAGCAGCACCTTTTTCTCTACGCGTTCTTCTCAATGGTCATGTTCGGAGCCATTTACTATATCACCCCCCGCTTGGTCGGCTGTGAATGGCTTTCGGCGACGTTGATCAAATTCCACTTCTTCGGTGCCGCCTATGGGGGAGGGCTTTTGATTGTGATCCTGGCAATCTCAGGCATCGCCGCTGGCTCCGCCTTGGCTGACCCTGAAACCAGTTTTTCCCAGGTGGTTCAAGTCGCGCAGTCCTATCATATTGCCCACACCCTTGCATTCCTGCTGACGGGTTTGGCCCATGTCATCTTTGCATTCCATTTCGGCCTGATGCTCCTTCGCATCGGGCAACCAGGAGCTGAACCCACCCTTTTTTCTGTGCCTGGAGAGGAGCAACACTAATGAGCCGTTCATCTAATCTCTTTATTGGCATCTTTGGCTCCTTCGCCCTGTCCAGTTTTGCCTTGGTATTTGTGCCGCAAGCCCAAATCGGCAATCTCGAACCCCAGTACGATGCGGAATCCCACGACGTGTATCCGGTCAAACGGGTTCAAGGCCGCGAGGTCTATGCCTCGGAAGGGTGCGTCTACTGTCACACCCAGCAGATTCGCGATCGACAGAACGGCGAGGATATCGAGCGCGGTTGGGGCGTCCGTCGGACGGTAGCCCGGGATTACATTTACGATCAGGCACCGTTTTTGGGCAGTTCGCGCATTGGGCCGGATCTGGCCAACGTGGGGTCCAAGGATTGGCGCAATGAGCCCAAAGAGGACAACCATAGGCCTGCAAAGCGCGACCGTGCATGGCAATATCTGCATCTCTATAACCCGGCTACGGTGATCACGGAATCCAACATGCCGCCATACCGGTATCTGTTCGAAAAGAAGAAGATTACGGGGCAGCGTTCGCTGGAAGCCTTGAATGTCCCCGTCGACGCGGGTTACCAGATTGTCCCAAAACCCGCCGCGGTTGAACTGGTGAATTACCTGCTGTCCTTGGACAGCAGCCATGAGGTCAAGGAAGTCAAAACTCAAAACGGGGCCGGAGTGGCTGCGAAGTAACCCTACAATTTTTCGAGAATGAACCAAGGTCCTGACCGCATCGACTACCAGGAGACATCCGACGTGACGGAGGTGCATGCCGCCATAGAGCGTGAGCACCGTGATCCGAGCGCCGAGGTGACGCCCATCCCATTATGGCTCACGCTCGTCTGTGGTGTGGCTGTTTGCTGGGCGGGTGCCTACCTCGGTGTTTTTCACGGGGGCTTCTCAGCGAACATTTACAACGAGTACGAAAGCAATCCTAGTGCCCTGTTCCCGCTGGCTCACAAACCTGGCGCTGCTGCTGAAGGGGCCGCTTCAACCTTGACCTTGGCACAATACGGTAAAACCGTTTTTGCAGCACAGTGCCAAACTTGCCACCAACCGACTGGCTTAGGCCTGCCGAACCAATATCCGCCCCTTGCCAAGTCGGGGTTCGTTATTGGCGGCGAGAAGCGTTTGATTGCGATCTTGTTGAAAGGGCTCCAAGGCCCGGTAACGGTTGAAGGCAAAACCTTCAATGGCGTCATGCCTCCTTGGGAAAATGGGTTGACCGATAAGAAAATCGCCGCAGTGGCGACTTATATCCGGTCCGAGTGGGGGAACGCAGCGCCGGAAATCAGCGAAGGCAAAGTTGCCGCTGCCCGGGCGGAATCTAAAGCGCAGACGGCCGCCATGAGCGAGGCTGCGCTCCTTCAGATCCCAGCGGACGCCAATTTTGCGGAGGTGGCTGGGGCGGCCCCCAAGGAGGGTGACACGGGAGCCAAAGCTCCAGTTGGGGGTGCGGACCCTGCGGTTGTAGCCGAAGGGAAACAGAACTACATGGCGATCTGTTTCGCGTGCCATCAACCAAACGGTGCTGGGTTGCCCGGGGCTTTTCCCACATTGATCAAGACCGAGTATGTCGGCGGCGATCCGAAACGGATGGCGGCTATTGTCCTCAAGGGGTTGATGGGTCCAATCACCGTCAACGGTGCCGCCTACAACGGTGTGATGCCTGGTCAAGAGGCGATGTTGACGGACGCTAAGATCGCATCGATTTTAACCTATGTACGTTCTTCGTTCGGTAATAATGCTGGACCAGTCAGCGTCGAAACGGTCGCAGCGGCGCGCAAAGAGTTTGCAGACCGGAAACTTCCCTGGACCGAAGCAGAATTGAAGGCTTTTGGCCAGCAAGGGACAGCGAGTCCGGCTGCGGAGTCACCGGCGCCAGTCCCAGTAGCAGCGCCAGCCCCAGTGGCAGCGCCAGCCCCAGTGGCAGTGGTGCCGACTCCGGTCGCGCCAGTTCCAGCGGTTGTTCCTGCCCAATAATCTCGTATATGAAGAAACTATTGATGTTCGCCGTACTCTTAGCCAACGGAGTTTGCAGCTTGGCCCCAGCTCAGGATGCCGCTCCGGATCCAGGGAAGCAGGTTTACATGACCATCTGCATTGCATGTCATCAGCCAACCGGCGCTGGGCTGCCGCCGGTGTTCCCTCCCTTAACTAGTTCGGAGTATGTAGGCGGTTCAGCTGAGCGCTTGGCCGCGATGATCCTCAAGGGCAATGCTGGCCCGATGACTGTTGATGGAAAGCTCTACAACAATATCATGCCGGGCCAAGAAGCGATGCTTACGGACGCCAAGATTGCTGCGGTGATGACCTATGTGCGTTCAAATTTTAGCAATACCGCGCCCGCAGTCACTGCCGATGTGGTGGCCGCAGCGCGGGCAAAGTTTGCCGAACGCAAGACGCCATGGACCGAAGCGGAGTTGAAGGCGTGGAAAGACGACGCCTCATCGGCGCAACCGGCCGCAGCGCCCGCCAAGTAGAAGAGGCCCCTGGGCGACCGCGCAGGCGGTAGCCTTGAAGGCCATAGAGAATCCAGAGCTTCATTTGCCTCACTTACCGATAAAAGAATTCTAAGACGTATGTCATCTCACGCACACGTGGACGCGCACAAAGCGCATCACGACGAACATCACCATGAGCTCGGCTTTTGGCGTAAATACGTCTTCTCGACCGACCACAAGACCATTGGCATTCAGTATGCCCTTACCGGGCTGGTGTTCTTGTTCTTCGGGTTTGGCTTGATGCTGATAATGCGCTGGCAGCTGGCCCATCCGGGCACGGCAATGCCTGTAATCGGCAATCTGCTTTCGCAGTTGCCGGTGGTTGGGAAGCATTTCGTCAATGGAGTCATGTCGCCGGACGGCTACAATGAGTTCGGTGCCATGCATGGAACCATCATGGTGTTCTTCGGGATTGTGCCCATCGCGTTCGCGGCATTTGGAAATTTTGTTGTGCCCCTTCAGATTGGAGCACCCGACATGACCTTTCCGCGCCTGAACATGGCCAGTTACTGGCTTTTCTTTATTAGCGGCGTGTTTATGACGGTCAGTTTCTTTGTTCCCGGTGGTGCGGCCAAGTCGGGCTGGACCTCCTATCCGCCGCTTGCGGGGATCGCGGACATGGGGCCTGGAATCCATCCCTTCTTCAATGGGCAGACGCTTTGGCTTTCGGGCATGGTTTTCAATATCAGTGCGTCGCTTCTTGGGTCGGTCAACTTCATCGCAACGATCATCCAGCTACGGGCGCCCGGAATGACCTGGATGCGTTTGCCTTTCTTTGTCTGGGCACAGTTCGTAACTGCTTTCCTGCTCTTGTTGGCGTTCCCGCCGTTGGAAGCCGCGGGCATTTTCCAGTTCATGGACCGGGTATTTGGCACGAGCTTCTTCATGCCCACAGGGTTGGTGGTTAATCAACAACTGACCGATTGGTCTGGCGGCGGCAGCCCGATGCTGTGGCAGCATCTTTTCTGGTTCCTTGCCCATCCCGAGGTCTACGTTTTAATTTTGCCTGGCATCGGTATCATTGCAGAAGTTGTTGCCAACAACACCCGTAAGCCAATTTACGGATACAAGATGATGGTGGGTGCCTTGTTCGTGTTGGCGTTCTTATCCTTCATCGTTTGGGCCCATCATATGTACATGACGGGAATGGGGGCGACAGTGGCGGCCTTCTTCCAAACCACGACCATTTTGATCTCCATTCCTTCGGTAATTCTAATCACGGCCCTGATGCTTAGCCTTTGGGGTGGCGCCATCCGATTTACGATGCCGATGATGTTTGCAACCGCGTTTATGCCCATGTTCGGCATTGGAGGATTGACCGGGATCCCGCTGGCATTCAACGCGGTGGATCTCTATCTCCACGATACGTATTACATCATTGGGCACTTCCACTATGTGGTCGCTCCCGGGACGATCTTCGCAATCTTTGCCGGCATCTACCATTGGTTCCCCAAGGCGACCGGACGTCAGTTGAATGATTTCCTGGGCAGACTCCATTTCTGGGGCTCCTTGATCTTCATCAATGGGCTGTTTTTCCCGATGTTCCTTCAGGGCATGGCCGGTGTGCACCGCCGCTGGTATGACGGAGGCGGCGCGTCGCTGGACCAGTTGACCTATCAGTTGGCGGGTCCTGCGCTGCACTGGAACAAGTTCATGAGTTACTCGGCCTTCCTGCTCGGGTTGGCGCAGTTGCCCTTCATCCTCAATTTCTTCTGGAGCATTTGGAACGGTCGCAAGGTGGACCGCAATCCTTGGCACGCTACGACGCTGGAATGGGATGCGCCCTCACCGCCTCCACACGGCAACTTTGACAAGG
>JAYVTN010000463.1:0-1630 GCA_043788785.1 Spartobacteria bacterium
CACGCCCTCTCCCATCTTGCACGAACCGCCCTTTTCCGAACTAGTTTCCAAGGACACGATGGCTACCTCCAAAGGCACATCGCGAATCGGCCGAAATCGCGCGTCGGCGGGTTCTTGGCCCGATAAACCTCGGGCACCCCACCCAGGAAGCGCCGGGCAGGCGGATTTTGGCCGGGGTCATCCACAAATCCGGGATGATCCATATGCGCCGCGTACGCCAACCGGGCGACCCCTTCGCCGCGTCGATAAAGCGCAATTAGATTCCCGAAATCATCCCGGTCCACCCTCACGTGCGGACACTGCGCCAGCCAGCGCAAGATCTCCGCCCGAACGGCCTCCTCGCAGAAGGGGGCGGTCGGCTGGTTGAGCACCCCCTCTAAGATCTCCTCCACGGCGTCCACCAAGCGCACCAAGGCTGATCTTCGCGTTCCCCGCGGCACGCACCTTCATACTTCAACCTTCATACTTGCTCTGAAAGGTTGTAGCTATTCGAACACGCCAGATTCCCAATCCGATCCATGTCCCGCTGGAAACAATTCCGCTTTAAACTCGAAGAACTCGGGTGCCGCCTCTTGGGGTGGGCCATTCCGTGGCTCTCGCGGGGACGGTGCGTGCGTCTGGCAAACGTCCTCGGAGGCCTTGCTTACCGCTTGGATGCCCGGGGCCGTGCCGTTGCACTGGCCAATCTCGAGTGTGCGTTTGGAGAGCGCTTCACCCCGGCTCAGCGGGCCCGGATTGCCCAGGACGCTTACCGGAACTTCGCCCGGAACATGCTCGATCTCTTCTGGGCCGCCTCGCCACGAAACCCGTACTTGCCCTGGGTGCGTACCGAGAACTTCCAACCGCTCATCGACCGGCTCAAAGCCAACCCGTGCGGAGTGGTTTTCATGTGCCTTCATCAAGGCCATTGGGAATGGGCTAGCCATGGCGTGGGTTCCCTGGGTTTCAGCAACAATACTTTGGCCGAAAGCTTCAAAAACCCCCGCCTGGATGCGATTTTCATCCGCGCACGCCAGATCTCGGGCCATACCATTATCCCCCAGGAAAACTCCATTGTGCGGCTGCTCAAGGTCGCCAAGCGCAACGGCACCATCGGCATGCTCAATGACCTGAGTCTGCCCCCCAACAAGGCTGCGACGATCATCGACGCGTTTGGGATGAAAATGTGCGTGCCGGTTCTCCACTCCATCATTGCCCAACGTACCGGGGCGCTGCTGGTTCCTGTGATAACGCTGCCGCAACCCGACGGGTCCTTGCGGATCATTGCCCAATCGCCCGTGGAATTTCCCCCGGACGCTTCGCCCCAGAGGATCGCCCAACTGTGCTGGGACGCCCTCGAACCCAACCTGCACCGGCGCCCGGACCTGTACCTGTGGCCGTACAAACATTTCCGTTTCAAACCCAAGAACGCCACCCACCGCTACCCCGCGTACGCCAACGTCTCCTCCAAGTTCGAGAAACTCCTAAAGGCGCTCCAAGCCGACACCCCTTCCTGATCGCGTCGGCCCCGGCTTGAAACCCGGGCTTTTCGACACGGGAACTAGTGTAGTCCGCCGCAATTAGTGCACAGAATAAAGAGGCTGAAAACCTATGCGATTTTACGCGATTCAAATGCCGGAGGCATACAAGA
>JAYVTN010000464.1:0-7852 GCA_043788785.1 Spartobacteria bacterium
TGACTCGCGACCAAGTGCTCGGACGCGTCCAAGAACTCGGACTGGAGCCCGAGTGGCAGGGCCCTCTCCACATGTCGATCCTTGTCGATTTTCAGGAGATGGACTTTTGGTTCCCCGCGGATGGCACCGACCGGCTCTGCCAGATTGGCACGGACCACGAAGACACGACATGGAAGGGCAAGCCAATCATGGGCGTACGCCTCGATGAAGCTCTGGGAATCCTAGCCCCGTCCGGCACCCCAGTTTGGCAGACTGGCGACGGAGCCAACCGGTTTTCCAAAGAGCCCCCCGATGAGCTTGCCATTCCAGTTCCGGATGAAGCATTGCTCGAAGAGGGAACGGTCTGGGTGCTCGAGCTCGGATTGGCCCTCTCCATCTGCGAAGGCGAAATCCTCGAGATCGCGTGGAGAGCGGCGCAGGATCTCCCTTCCCAGTTCGTCGGCCCAGTGACCCCAGCTCAACGGCAGATTTCCTGCATGTCCGATGTGGCGGAGTATCTGACGGATCAGCGCATCGAACGCAACCGGCTGAATGCACCCAAGGACCCCCTCAGACCTTTACGGGTCCTCCTCACGTTGGCCACGATAGCCACCGCGGTTTGGATTGGATGGATCGGATTTCAAGACATGCAGGTCTGGGCTGCTGCGCCCGTGCTAAAAGGCAACCTCCTGCGGCTCGAACGTGGGCCGCTTAAGCAGTTCCTAGACTATCTCCCGGTGCCGGTAGTGCGGTTAATACCAAGGGTTATCCGGGCCGGGCGGACTCCGTTCCAGACCGACCTCTTCCGGATCGAGTTCGAAGATCCAGCGGGCCAGCGCCGGGAGGCTCTCCTGGAACCTGCCGAGTTTTACGTGGCACCCCAGGCCCTTGGCGAAGAGGTGGAAGTCACCTACGTGGAAGGGGATCCGCCCCGGGTCAAGGGCCCGGCACGCGCCCGCGACTCCGCGTTTATCGAACATGTGCCATGGATCATTGCGTTGGGCGCGGTGTACCTTTTCGCGCAGGCTCTCATCAGCCTGCTGCCAATCGTGTTCCGGGCCCTACCCGTGGCATGGCGTGCACTACGGGCTCTGCTGCCGAAAGCAACCATCGAGGACCCCAACAGGCCCGAGATCCGCTGACAAGATGAGGCGCTTGTCCATACCGTCCATACCGTCCATACCGTCCATACCGTCCATACCATTCGTGAATCTCCCTCGCCTCGCCCCGATCACCCTCGCCCTGCTCGCCTCCACTGCTCCGGTCCCGGCGCAAACTGTTCTCGTAGCTCCGTACGTTCAGCCCGGCAACGGCTTCAAGCTCACCGGCACCGATTGCAAAGTCCTTTGCTGGTTAACGGACCAAACGCCGGCCGAGTTCACGGTGGAATACGGCGCCACCGACGCACCCTTGCAGTTGGCCAAATCCCAACGCGTACAGCTCGATTTCGCGCTGCCGCTCTCACGTTCCAAAGCGCCTGCCGGGACCTTCCCTGTGCCGCCGACACCCGCCAATGCCACGCCTTCGACGGTGTTGCCTACCAGCATCGAAGAACTCAAGCAGCAGATTGTTCGCGAGTCATCCGTCCCAGTCGCTGACAAGGAACAGCACTATTTCCGGTACACAGCCGAACTGCCGGGATTGCCTTTCGACAGCATCGTGCGCTACCGCGTCCGGGTAGGCACGAAAACCGTGCGCGAGGGCACCTTCAAAACAAGGGCTTCGGCGACCCGTCCCATCCGGTTTGTCGCGGTAGGCGATTTGGCCAACGGCAAACCCGAACAGAACGGGATTGCGTGGCAAATCAGCCAGCAACGACCCGACTTCATGGTGGCTCTTGGAGATATCGTTTATTCGCAGGGACGGGTCAGCCAGTACATGCATCATTTCTGGGCAACTTATAACGACGTTCCAAAACCAGGACCCAAAACCGGGGCTCCCCTGTTTGCCTCCATCCCGCTCTATGCGGTCGTCGGCAATCATGATGTGGACACGGTCAAAATGCCCGATTACCCCGACGCGCTCGCGGCATACTACTTCTTCAACGTCCCACAGAACGGGCCGGGGATCGGGGCTTGGAATGTGCCCCTGGGCCGAGACAAGGCGATGGCCGAGAGCTTCCGCGAGAAGGTGGGACCCAGCTATCCCTCACTGAATTTCTATTCCTGGGATGTTGGGCCCGCTCATTTCCTGGCACTGGACTCCAACGGTTCGGTCAAAGCCGATGACCGGAAGCTGAGTGCGTGGATCGAGGAAGATTTGCGCAGCTCGCATCAGCCGTGGAAATTCGTGTGTTTGCATACGCCCGCGTTCCATACCTCGCGTGAGCATTACACCGAGCAGAAGGTGCGGCTTTGGGAGCCCATCTTCGAGAAGGCAGGCGTTGACGTGGTCTTCGCGGGGCACGTCCACAACTACCAACGCTCCAAACCGCTTCACTTCACGCAAGTGGGCATCCGCGACACCCGGGGTCGCATCAATGGGATCCTCGCCCTGGATGAGAGTTTTGATGGAATCAAAAACACGGTCCCCAACGGGATCATCCACATCGTGAGCGGCGGCGGCGGGGCGCCCCTCTACAGTGTGGACTTTGAGAAAACCGTTGCGGCTTTGAAAAAAGAGCACGGGAGCAATTACGTGCCCTTCACGGCCAAATACGCCGGCAAGCATTCCTTTTCGCTCATCGACCTTACGGCCACGGAGTTCACGATGCGCCAAATCTCGATTACCGGCGAAGAGATCGACAAATTCACCATTACCAAGCCCGCGCAATGATCCGGATCGCCCCGCTCCCCGAGCAAACGATGCCTCGCCTCCGCTTTCTGGCCCCGTCAGCCGATGGAGCCAACTGGCTCACCATGGTGTTCCGTTGTCCAATTACATGTAAGGTTTACGATACCCACCCGCTCCCCATGAGCTTTGGGCGCAGAGATCGGCGGCCGCCGCCATAATCCGATCAGCCGTGGCGTGGAGCCGTGGCGTGGAGCCGCAGTGGAGGCGGTCCCGGCTTCTTCAAAGCAGCCGCGCCAATCTTCCGCCGATGTCGGGCCGCTATTCCCGGAACCACCGCCGGGCTTTGAGTTCATAACGAGGCAGACTGCCCGATAACACCCGCTGCACGGGGATTCGGAGTGAAAAGGCTTGCCCCAAAGCGCTCGCCAAGGCGTCCACTGCCGCTTCTGTACGGCTCTCGATCTGGAGTTTCAGTTCGACCATGGACTGGCTGGCTTTTACTTGTACCCGGTACTCGACGATTTCCGGGATGGAGCGCACAACAGCATCCACAGCACTCGGGTATATGTTGACCCCACGCACCACGACCATGTCATCGGTGCGTCCGATGATCCCGCCGTCCAAAGCGAAGCCCCCCACCCCAGGCAACTGCTTCACCAAGTCTCCCGTGCGATAACGCAGCAGAGGCGTGCCAATCCGGCCCAGAGGAGTCAGGACGAGTTCACCCATCTCTCCTGCAACCACCGCTTGCCCTCGGCTATCGACAATCTCCGGGTAATAAGATTCCTCAATCACCCGCAGGACCCCCGGATGACTCGGATCTTCAAATGCCACGGGACCCACTTCGGTCATTCCGTAGTGATCGATTACCTGGGCTCCGTTCCACGCTTCAACGATCCGCTTGCGCACCTCAGGGATGCTGCCCCCGGGCTCCCCTGCGACGATGATTTTTTGCACCGCAGAATTGGCCAGATCGATGCCTCTTTCTTCTGCCACTTCCGCCAAATGCATGGCATACGTCGGCGTACACAGGAGCACTGTGGCCCTGTGCAAAATCATTGATCGAAGGCGCGCTTCGCTGCCCATGCCACCTCCCGGAATACAAAGAAATCCCAGCTTTGCCGCCGCTTCGAATGCTGTCCAGAAACCCAGGAACGGACCAAAGGAGAAGGCGAAGAAAAGCCGGTCTCCGCGCCGGATACCAGCTGCGGAATAGATATGGGCCCAGTTACCTAGCAGCCACTCCCAACCTTCGGCCGTGTCGAGCCAAACCAAGGGCTGCCCGGAAGTGCCGGTGGTTTGGCAAAACCTGCTGTAGTCGTCCAGCGGATACGTGAAGTTACTGCCGTAAGGTGGATGCGTGCGCTGGTCTTCAACCAATTCGCACTTCCGGGTGAAATCCACCTGAGCCGCGAAATTTTCAAGCCCGCTCAACCGGGTTGCATCCACGCCCGCGCGCGCCAAACGGTCGGCATAAAAGCGATTAGCCGGAACGATTGCGGCAATGAGCGCACGCAATTGATCAATGTGCCCGGGCAAGGCCACAGGCGTCAGTGCGCTTTGGTTTGGATTGCGGCCGCACTGGGTGTGGGCGTGCTGGGAGCTGGCTTGAATTTAGTTACCAAAGCTCCACCTGTCGCAGCCATCGCGATCCCGAGCCAAAACGGCCATTTAATGGCACCCCACCCACCGGCGGGGGCGTGAATGGAAAGTGAGACGAGCGCGTTGACCACGGGCGCTCCTGCAAAAATGATACTCATGATTACCGGCACGTAGACCGGCACAGGCTTGGGCGCCGCTCCAAATGCGAGTAACACCCCGAATGCCCCAACCGCGCCCACCGTTCCTGCCAAGAGCGACCACCACAAACCCGTTGCCGGAAACTCCCAAGTCGCGCCATTAATTTTCAAGGCCACCAACGGAGCCAGCACCGCGACCAGGAAGTAAGCAACACCCACGAGCAGAAATGCCTTATAGCGCCCGTTGGCAGGGTCGCCCATGTTGGTCTGGCCATTGTGCAGGAAAATCCCGTAAACCCCCCACGTTACAACGGTCAGAAAAGCGAAGGCCAACCAAGTATAGGTAGGCTGGGGATCAGTGGTAGCAGGCATATTCGGATCTAGTTGAAATCAATTCGCGTCAGGATATTACCGTGAAGGGTCGTTTGGCCAAGACCTCTGGAGGTGCTTGCTGGATCTTCGCGCGGATGGTTTCGGGGATAGTCATCGCTTCCAATTTGCCCGTCGTCCGGTCCACACGCGCGCACACCGCTGTGAGCGATCCCCGCGCCACTTCCGCCCCGTCACACAGCTTGCGAAACACAAAGTCATACCGGATCGAGCGATTACGGACCTCGCCCACCAAAAGTTGGATTTCGATTTCCTCCTCAAAACGTATCGGCCGCATATAGTCGCAACGCGCATGGACCCGCGGCCAACCCAGAAACCCGTCTTCTTCCTGGCTGTGAATGGAAAAACCCAACGATCTAAAGAAAGCATGCTCGGTCGCTTCCATCATCGGAAAGAACCGGGCGAAATGGACAATGCCCGCCATGTCGGTATCGGCGAATTCCATGCGCCGCGTGGTTTTGAATTCGTAGGCCATTTCAGAAGAACCTAGCGTGCCGAGGCGGAGGCGTCGATCATTTCACGGGTCTGCTCAAGAAATCTTGCAGCCATGGCCGCCAACGAAAATTTCCCTTCCGCGGCCGCCCTGCCACTCTGGCCCATTAGGCGTGCCCGGACCGGGTCGGAAAGCAGTTCTTCCCATCCGGAACAGAGGGAAGCGGCACTTCTGGGTTCACAGAGCAACCCGGCTTCGGCCGCCTCGACAATCTCCGGGTATGCCCATGACCGGGGTTGGACGACCGGCACGCCCGCAGCAAAAGCTTCCACCAGATACAGCCCGAACGCCTCGCTGCACAGGGCCGGCACGGAGAGCAAACTCAAGCTGCCCAGAAATGCTATCTTCTGGATGCGGGTCACGTTGGGCAAGAATTCCACACTCCCATCCTGTCCGGCCGCGCACAATCGTTGCCTAAGACTGTCCACATAGGCTTGGTCACCTGCCGTCATCGCACCCGCACAACGTAACGTGGCATTGGGAAATCGGCCGCTCTGCTTGAGTAAGATGAATGCCTCGATTACCAGGCCGAGGCCTTTGGCTTCTGTGAGCCTGGCAAGATATCCCACGACCGGGTGATCGGGCGGCCCAGCCGGGGGCCCAAATCCCTCCAAGCTGATCCCGTTTGGAATTGCCCGCAGTTGCCCCTCGGAGAGCTGGAGGCGCCCACCCATGAACTGGCCAAACCACCGACTCGGGGCTATAAACCGATCAATTCCCGCAGCCCGTTCGGACAACACCTGCCAGCACCGCTGGCTCCACGGAACGCATAGCCCATCCAAAAAGCTGTCTTCGCCTTGGAGCGAACAGAGGATCGGCACCCCAAGGCTTTCCTTGATTCTCCGCGCTACTCCAACAAGCAGCGCCGTGGACAACCATACCGCGTCGGGACGCAGTTCTTGGAGCCATCCCACAAGTTTTTCGAGTTCTTTGGCTTGGTGGCCGCTTTCCCCCAAGAGCATTGAGTGCGTCATTTCGCCGATCCCGTCCCCCCCCGTCATTCCGCTTTGACTCCCAGCCAGCTTCAGCATCCATGGCTGGTTGAAAAACGCGTCGATCCACTTTGGTGTGTAGCGGAACAATGCAAACTTTTGCTGCAAGTACACATTGATCCCGCCGAAAAAAACAGGTCCGGAAATTGCCGCGTCTTCATCCAACGTCAGCGGCAAATACATCGGCAACATCAAAGCCTCATGCCCCATCCGGGTGAGCTCTTTGGCCATAGCATTATCGCGCATGCACACTCCGCAGTAGTACCCGCCCGTGCCTGGAGTTAGTAAAACAATCTTCATCCGGTGCCGGGGCTCTTTCGCCCAGCGGTTCTCATGTTTGTTCCAGGATTTGCGCACGGCCGTGCGTCAACCGCTCAGGCACTTGGGCAAACTCGCCTACGGCAGCGAACAACTCTTTGAAGTCCTGCGATAGGTCTCCAATCAGGCAGTCGGTCAACCGGCCTCGATGTTGCGGATATTGCTTGAGCATCCGGGCGAAGCTGAAATTCACATCGTAGAACGAATACACCAGCGTGCGCATCGCCTCGATGGCTTCGCACAAACGTTCCCCATACTCGGCAAACTGGCTTCCAGCGGTATTTCCGGCTGTCAGCGCGGCATCCACAGCATCCGCCGCCATTTCTCCACTTTTGAGCGCCAAGAACACGCCGCTGGAAAACACAGGATCCAGGAATGCAAATGCGTCTCCCGCGAGCACCAAACCGTCGGATGCGCAATACTTTGAGCGGTATGAGAATTCGCTGGTCACCCAATACTGGCCGAACTGCTGGCCCGTGCTCAGATGGTCTTTGATCCATGCATTCCGGCCGATCTCGCGGCAAAAGATCTCCCCTAGATCTTTGGAATCTGAAAACAAGTAGTCCTTCTCAGCCACGATCCCGACACTGACGATATCGCCACGGAGAGGGATGTACCAGAACCAGCCGCGGTCTTCCAGGTAAGCCACCGTGGTATTGCCCTCGTCGATCCCCGGGTCGCGCTTGGCGCCCCGGAAGTAAGTCCAGAGAGCGATCTTATTGAGCTTGGAATCCTTGATCCGCCAGCCATCACGCGCTGTGGCCACCTGCTCGCGGCCGGAACAGTCGATGGTCATCGGCGCATGCACCTCAAACAGGATCCCATCGGCGCCGACCGCTTCCACCCCAACCACCCGGCCTCCATCGTCCTTAAGCACCCGTTTTGCACTCGTCAGCTCACACACTTCGGCGCCTTTTAGCCGCGCATTATTCATGAGCATCAAATCGAAGTCCGCGCGCTCGACCTGGTAAGTCATCGAACTCGGATGATCGTAATGCTGGAAAAAATAAAACGGTTGGGACTGCCTCCCATCCTGGGTAACGAACTGCACGCTGTACTTCTTGGTGAACGCGATCTTTTCGATCTCCTCCAACACGCCCAAGCGCTCCAAGGTAAACCAGCAGTACGGCATCAATGACTCGCCCACATGGTACCGGGGAAATTTCTCCTTCTCCAGGACGAGTACACTCCGACCTTTGCCTGCAAGC
>JAYVTN010000465.1:0-2817 GCA_043788785.1 Spartobacteria bacterium
GTTTATGATCGCACAGCGAACGGCTCATGCTCTTTGTTGCGCTCGCGGAGCATCCCAAGCTGCCCCTTCTTCCCATAACCACGGCCGTGCCTTCACCAAATCCGCCATTCAGTGCAAACTCGCTCCGGCCCTGGCTGGAAAAGTGCGGCTTTACGGAGGACCATGTTATTGCCAACCTTGGATTGGGCGGAGGCCGCACGGCTGCAATCGCCGGATTTTCCCAGCGCCCGTTCGATAGCCGAACGGCTTGTGTTGTGGCGATGGACGTTACCACGGCCCCCTTGGAAGACGCTTTGGCCTGTCGCCCAACGGGCGCCCCAATCGCGCTACTTTGCACTCAGGATGAATTGCTTTGGTGGAAACAGGGTCCATCCGAGCAACGCGAGTACCTCCGGGTTCCGGCCCGCCAGCTGGAAGGCTTTTTCCGCGAGCATAAAAAGGATTTCGCCCCGGACCTCATTTACCGGGCGAAAACCCTGGGCCGATTCGAAACCGGCTATCAACGCGACTTTGTTGACCTCGGACTCATGCCGATGGTCGAGAAAGAGGCCGGCGAAGTCATCGAACGCCTGCTCCTCGATCAAGTTGCCGCGCTGCGTGAGTCTTTAAATTGGCCAAAAACTCTGGATTCCGATCAGGGTCAATGGCTGGTACGCGCGGTTTTTTGGCTGCTCGGCGCCAAGATGCTCCATGACAAAAAGGTGGAGAATTTTATCCGGCTCGATTTTGGCGACGTCGAAAAAGTCTTCGAGAGGGTGGCCCGGCATTATGGGCAATCCGCGGAAGCAATCATCACCTCGGAAAAAAAACGCGGGGCTTTGCAGCGGGCTGCCGATGCCATAGCCAAGCGAGCCGATCTGCGGCTGGCAACGACCGAAGCGCTGGCCTACGTTTACGAGAACACGTTGATTAGCCGCGAAGTGCGCAAGGGCCTTGGCACCCACAGCACCCCCACTTATCTCATCGATTACATGGTGGGCCGCCTGGCGCCGTGGATTGAGGCAATGCCCGCCGAGGAGCGCCATGTATTCGAACCGGCTTGTGGGCACGCCGGGTTTTCGGTGGCCGCTGTGCGATTGCTCACCAGCCTGCTGCCTCCCGAACAAGCCACCCCGCTACAACGTCGTGCCTACCTACGGCAACGAATCCAGGGCTACGACGTCGATGCGTTCGCGATTGAAATCGCCCGCCTCTCTCTGACTCTGACTGACATTCCCAACCCCAACGGATGGAATCTTAAGCAGGACGACGCATTCTCTTCGGGATTGCTTGAAGCGGCGGCTTCCAAAAGCCACATTCTCCTGGCCAATCCGCCGTTTGAGAAAATCGATCCCGATCAGCGCGATGCTTATACGCGCAAATTCCGCCCCCCCCGTTTCGTCAATAAAGCCGCAGAAATTCTGTACCGGACGGTTTCCTCGCTGCCCACGGGCGGCGTTTTCGGCCTGGTCGTTCCTCAGAACCTCCTCCACAGCAAGGACGCGACGGACTTCCGCCGGATGCTAACCGAGACGGCTGAATTTGAGGAAATCTGCCTATTTCCGGACAAGATGTTCAATTTCGCGGATGTCGAATCCGCCGTTCTTATCGGCCGCAAAACCCCGCCGCCATCCAGCTCAAGCCAGAAGGTGCGTTATCGGCGCGTTAGGGAGAGCGACATGCCGGCTTTTCGCCTCGACTACAGCGTCACAAGCGAAGTCCAAGTGCCCGCTTCACGCTTTACGGGGAGCGACATTTTCGACCTCCGAGTGCCCGATTTAGAGGAGATATGGGCTGCATGCGCCCATCTACCCAAGCTGGAAGATTTTGTGGAAATCGGTCAGGGATTCAGCTTTATCGGCGAAGATCAACCCGGCTTTCCCCACGGCGGGCAAAGAACGTCCCCCACCCCACGCGAGGGCTTTCATCCAGGATTTGAGAATCTCGGCAGCAATGTGATGTCCCATGCTTTGCCCCCGATAACTTACCTCAATTTAGCACCGGAGATTGTCCGCAGCCCGCGATCAGGAACGGTCATCGGAGTGCCACAAGTGCTTGTTAACTATGCTCCCGTCCAACGTGGCGCTTGGTGCGTCAAGGCGATGATCGATGCGCTCGGATTGGCTGCGACCTCAAGGTTCATCTTGATGCGTGCTCGTCGGAAAGCCCCCCATCTTAGAAACCTGTGGGCACTCATTAACTCTCCATTCGCCGCCGCTTTCGCCCACACACAATCTACTAAACGCAATATTCTCGTCGGTATGTGGAGGACCATGCCAGTGCCTGCCTGTGTCTTCGATGAATCAGCAGGAAGCCGTCATCGTCTGGTGGAGACAGTTGAAATCTATCTCGCCGCAGTCCACGTCTTTGAGAATACTTTCACCCTGGCCTCCGAAGAGGACATGTCTATCCAGCGCGAAGCCCTGAAGATCCTTCACTGGAGGATCGATGCGGAGGTGCTCAAACTTTATGCGCTGCCGGTGGCGCTGGAACGCAGACTCCTCGACTATTTTGCGGGATGCAAGCGGGCCGGGGTGCCGTTTGAGCAGGATCGTTATTTCCCTCAGGGTTTCGACCTTGCTCTCTCGCTGGCGGATTATCTGGCCATCACGGCCGATTGGGAAACAACCAACGCCAGGCGACTGGTGCTCATCGATGAAAAACTAGCCGGGACTTTAACCCCGGCAGCGGCCCACGAACTGGCTAATCTTAAACGGTTGGCTCGGGCAAAATCCGCACTGGTGATGCCGTTGCCCCTCGCGCAACTGGAAGCGCAGGAAACCGATTTACGCAGAAGAGGACTATGGCGGGGTGCGTGATCCCCGAACCGCTCGCCTT
>JAYVTN010000466.1:0-3684 GCA_043788785.1 Spartobacteria bacterium
TGGACCCTATGGACCCTATGGACCCTATGGACCCCTATGGACCCCCTTGCCTTCTGTCTGCGGCTACTTCTTGCCCATGAGCTTGAGCATCGCATTGGCGCACTGGTCGCCGAGCCGGATGAAAAAGCGCCCGCTGCCGTCGTAGTGCTATCCCAGGTTGCTGCCATGCAATATCCACTGCTGCTCGGCGCGTTCCCCTGCAAGGACAGTAGAGCCAATTTTGTCGCGCCGGAGGCATTGGGCGCATCTCCGGCATCCGGGCGTATCCATACAGTGCTTCTTTGCGAGATGTGGCGTAGGCCGGTGGGTTTCACGCAAAGTACGCAACGGCGCAAAGTTTCAGAACCGGAGCGTGTCGGGCAGATTGGTTATACTCACACGGGGCCAGTCCCACCCCTGGCACCTCTTCCTGGCCCTTTGGCCCCCTTTGCCTCTGCGGGTCCAAACATCCACACCCACACGTGGCATTGCCCCGAGCCCCCTCGCCTCCAAGACCGGGGCTGGTGAGGATGCGGCGATTTCCCCGTTTGAGCGCTCCACTCTTCTCCCAAGGTGTGTCATTTCAGGTATTTATAATGTCTTTACAGGCATTTACCAACCACCCATACTATTCTGACTTGTTCTATGGGGTTTCCAACTCCCCCTCAACTCCCCCTCAACTCCCCAACCATGAATGCAAGTTTTGGCTCTCGTCTAGCTTCTCACGAAGAAGCCCGTCCGCAGCCCGAAAAACGAAAACATCGTTCGGGTTTTTCGTTGGTTGAAGTCACCTTGGCCATTGGTTTGGTGGCTTTCGCTTTCGTGGCGTTACTCGGCTTACTGCCTATCGGGTGGACCGTTTTCAAGAACGGGATGGAGACTTCCGTGCGCTCCCAGATTTTTCAACGCGTGGTCACTGACGCCCAGCAAACCGATTTTTCGGTATTGGCCTCCCAACCCGAACAGTTACGCTATTTCGACAACGAAGGAGTCGAAGTCAGTGGCACGTTGCAGGGGCAATCGGTGTACACGGTGCGACTGCGGGTGAATCCGTCGACGGTGCTGCCGAACGCGGCCACTTCGGCCAACCTGTTGACGCTTCAAGTGGACGTGGCAAAGGATCCTGCCCACGCCAAGGATCCTTTCAAAAATGGCACCAACCGTACCTATCCGGCTTATGTATCGCGCAACCGTTGATCCTATGGGAGGTAAGGCAAACAGCCGGAGTTGCGGCTTCACGTTGGTGGAGGTGTTGGTGTCCTCGGTGCTTCTGGTGCTCTTGCTCACCATTCTGTTGGGCGTCGTCAATCAGACCTCCTCCGCTTGGCGTTATAGCACGAGCAAAGTCGAACAATTCCGGGGGGCCCGGTCGGCGTTTGAGTCCATCACACGCCGACTCAGCCAAGCCACGCTCAATACCTATTGGGACTATCAATACACCGGGTCCGGCGCGTCACTGGTGCCCAGCAAATACATTCGGCAAAGCGATCTGCGGTTTTGGAGCGGGGACATGCAAGCCGTGGAGAAAAACGCCAACCGGCCAGGGCACGGGGTGTTTTTCCAAGCGCCGATGGGGATGGTCGAGGCAACCAGCTACTCAGGTTTGCCGAACCTGCTTAACACCTGGGGCTATTTCGTGGAGTTCAAATCCGAGGAGGGAATTCGACCTCCCTTTCTCGAAAGCCCGACTTCCCCAATCGCGGGCCGGTACCGGTTCCGATTAATGGAGGCCATACAGCCCTCGGAGCGCTTGGATGTGTATCAGAAAACGATGGGGACGCCCAATTACGCGGGCAAGGAATGGATCAAGTCGCTCACAAACAGGAAAGAAAATGTACGGGTGCTGAGTGAGAACGTGATAGCGCTGGTGCTCCTGCCGAAGCTCTCGGAGAAAGAGGATCCCACGGGGTTCAAACTGTCGCCCTCCTATACGTATGACTCGAGTGTCTCGCGGCCCGATCCTGCCATTGATTCCAAGAACCAGTTGCCGCCCACGGTCCAAGTCACGTTGGTGGCCTTGGACGAACTCTCTGCCCTCCGCGTAGCCAATGAAGCCAACCAACCCGTGCTGGTGCCAGGGATGGATAAGTTGTTTCTCAGCACGGCTGCGAAGTATTCCGAGGACCTGACCACTTTGGAAACTGGGTTGGCTCAGAAACGGCTCAGTTATCGGGTGTTTACTACGCAGGTGAGCATTCGTGGAGCTAAATGGAGCCGTAATTAATCTATGGAACACTCAATACATATTCCGGAACGCGTTCGCTCGATAGGCCACCGCAATCCTGAACGGGGCGTGGCCTTGATCCTAGTCCTCCTGATGTTGGTGATTGTTGCCGGGATCGTCCTCGCTTTCTTTTCCAGCGTGACTAACGAGTCCACCGCTTCGAACGCGTATGCGGATGCGGCGACTACCCGGGTCTTGGCCGATTCGGTCGTCAATGTGCTCCAAGCCCAGTTGCGCGATGCGACTACGCCGCAGAGCAAGACGGGCAACCAGACTTTGTCGTGGGCGTCCCAGCCCGGAATGGTTCGTACGTATAAGCCCGATGGCTCGGCTGCCGACGTCTATAAGCTCTACTCGGCGGATAACATGGTGGTCTCCGCGCAAACCTTTACTGCCGATTCGGTTCCTGATGAATGGAACACCACATTGCGGGATTACTATGTGGACCTCAATGCGCCGGTCATTAATTCGCAGAAGGAATTGATTTATCCGATACTGGACCCCTCCGCAGCAGGCTATGTGGAGGGGTTCAGCATCACTTCTTCGCCCGGATCAACGGCAGGCCTCAAAAATCCCGCGCCGATGCCCGTTAAATGGCTGTACGTGCTCCAGGACGGCACGCTCAAAGCCGGCAAGGGGCAGGGTGGGACGATGCCACTGGTGGACGGGGCCTCTCTGCTCAACCCCATTGTGGGCCGGGTCGCATTCTGGGCCGATGACGAGAGTTCCAAAGTGAACATCAATACGGCTTCTGAAGGCATTTACTGGGATACGCCCCGGATCTTTTCGCAGGAGGATTTCGGGTCTTTTTCTGGAGTCAAAACGATTGCCGCGCCGGGGATGGCGGTGTCCCAACCGGCCCAGAGGGAATATCAGCGGTACGCAGGCCATCCTGCCACGACTTCCTTAAGCGCGGTGCTCGGAAAGATCCTCCCGGTCACGCCTGGGAACGTGAGCCAGTTGGACCCCTATTTTGCGATCGCACCCCGGATCGTCAAAGGAGGATCCAACGCGGGGACGACTGTGCCTGCCAGTGCATTGGTGCCGGACAAGGACCGGTTGTACGCCTCTGTGGATGAGTTGATGTTTACGCCAACGCTAGCTTCCGATTTAAGAATCCCCAACACGTCTACAACGAAGGACCCTAAGCTGATCACCAAAGACGTGCTTGAAAAATCCAAGTTCTTCCTCACTGCCAGCAGCAACGCCCCGGAGACAACCCTTTTCAATACGCCGCGTATCGCGATGTGGCCAGTCCATGTGAGTGACGCAAAACGCACGGCTTACGATAAAACCATTGCGTTTTGCTCCACGGTGGGTGGGAAGCCTTTCTATTTCACCCGTTCCAATCCCCGCAGCACAACGGAGGACTTCACCGTCCCGAACAGCAAGCTCTACGATTATCTCAAAGGGCTCACCAGTACCAAGGTCCCGGGGTTTGGGGGCGACTTCGCTGCCAAATTTGGCGCGGACCGCGACCA
>JAYVTN010000467.1:0-5372 GCA_043788785.1 Spartobacteria bacterium
CAACATAGCCATACACCGAGGTAGCATCATTCCACCCATAACCGCTCTCGCCTAACCATGCCACTTGGGTGAGCGGTTTCAATAACAAGGGTAGAGCCATCACATATTCGTCCTCCTCGTACACAAACAGACGACCACTCCCATGCTCGTGTCGTTCCGCCATGACGTGATACTCCGGCATATGATAAAAGTCATGCTGATGACTTCGCCCCATGACTTCATGCCATTGACAACTGTCCGCAGGACTCAATACACGCATCCTGCCCCGCTCATTGATGGTATCGCTTCTATGCTGGCTATCAAACATACGCTTCCTCCCGCTCTACTTCGCTGCCGTTCCCTTTTCCGGACTTCTTCTATTTTCACCCGATAGCTGCTACCCACCCCCATCAGCGGCCGCCGGGCCATTGCCCGACGTGGCATGGGTGCCAACCCCAATGAAACGCCGGACCACCGGGACGCTCCTTTCTTGGTTCACCGGTTCCAATCCCATGCGACATCCACCCAGTTTATCGCCGCGCATTCTCGTGCACTTCCCGTATCACATCGCAGATCCTATCCAACTCTTCCTCTTTAAGGTTCGATCCGCTTGGCAAGCAGAGACCCCCTTCGAAAATTGATTCCGCCACCATCCCTCCCCGTACCCGGCACCCCTCGAAGCACTTTTGGAGGTGAAGTGGCTTCCACACAGGCCTAGACTCAATATTCCGGGCCTCAAGTTCCGCCCGAACCGTCTCAGCACCCGCCCCGTAGAATCGTGAATCGATACTAATACAGGTGATCCAGTAATTGCTTTTCATACCCGCGACTTCGGGATTGAAGCCGATCCCAGGAATCTTTTGCAAACGCTTGACATACAATTCGCGATTACCCTTGCGTGCGGCGATTCGTTGATCAAGCACCTGCAACTGTCCACGGCCGATTCCTGCCAAGACATTGCTCAAGCGATAATTGTACCCAACGGTCGTGTGCTCGTAATGTGGCGCTGGATCCCGGGCCTGCGTTGCAAGGAAGCGAGCGCGCTTTCCAATACTTGGGTTTGACGAAACCAACATGCCCCCACCCGAACTCGTAATGATCTTATTGCCGTTGAACGAAAATACACCGAGTTCACCGAAGCAACCGGCCATTCTTCCCTTGTAACTAGCTCCCAATGCCTCGGCGGCATCTTCAATTAGCGGCACTCCATAATCATCACAGATTTGCTCGATACGGTCGTAATCAGCGCACAATCCGTATAAATCCACGGCGATCACCGCCTTCGGCATCCTCCCCCGTCTGGCGCAGTCCGCCAGTTCGGAGGCCAACAGGTCCGGATCGATATTCCAGGTCGCCGCCTCCGAGTCTATAAAGACAGGCTTCGCGCCTAAATAAACAATTGGGTTGGCACTCGCTGCGAAAGTGAAAGTCGGACACAGGACCTCGTCCCCTGCTTTCACCCCAAGGATTACCAGGCCCAAGTGAATGGCTGCAGTCCCTGAAGACAACGCCGCAGCACTTTCAATCCCAACATACTTCGCCACCTCTGCCTCAAAGCGATCAACATTGGGCCCCAAGGGTGCCACCCAGTTGCTTGCGAACGCCTCTTTGACGTACTCCATCTCTGCCGTACCTAGATGAGGTGGCGACAAATAGACTCTTTCTGTGGTCATAACACTCCTTGGTTCCCAGTTCTCTTGGCCAGACCGCGTGTTTCTATTCTCACTCACACGATCGGCCGTTTCCTCTTCGTCGTCTTTCCTATTCCTACGCGGACACACCACTACACGCCACCAATCGATCGCACTTTGCACTCGTTACCCCCGCTTTGCTCGCGAGCCATTTCACCGGAAATCCTTCTCCGTGTAACATTGCGACCAAGACCGCAGGGATGTTCGCGCCAGCCATATGGGAAAACGGATACCCCCCGCCAAAACGTGGGTTCATTTCCAGAATCGCAATGCGGTCCCCATCGATAAACGCATCGCAATCAAGCACGCCCACATGGCGTAGGGAGGCGCTGACACGTCGCCCAATTTGCTCCAACCGCGGATCCACGACACTCACAGCCCGGTCAGTTTCCCCTGCTCGCATGCTGAGTTTCCGGCGCACGAGCGTCGTCAGGTAATTCCCGGATAGGTCATTGACCACGTCAAGCCCGTGTTCCTGCCCGCAAAGGCGCTCTTGGATAATCAGAGCATGCTCACCCTCGTTCGCGGACCCGAGAATCGAACTCCTCAGGCGCCGTATTGCAGACGAGTAATTCAAACGCAACGCATCCATGCTGGAGACCTCTTCAATTCCTATACTCGCAGATCCCCTCCGGGGCTTGAGTACCAGGGGCATTCGGAGAATACCTTTCCGCACCGCATCCTCTGCTTCTTCTAAAACAATATAACTCCTGGGGCCGGCGACGCCAATGCAATCTAAAAACTTCGCAGTCGCCAGCTTATCAAAACATATGTCGATGACCGCCGGGGCAGATACCACTATCGTCACGCCTTCGCTCGCAAACAGTTCTTTGTCCCTGGCAAGCACGGGAAGTTCGAGGTCGTTGGTTGGCACCAGCATGCTTATCCCTTTGAGGCGGCAAATGCCAAGGAGTGCTTTTACGTATCCCGGCATCCCAACGGCTGGAACCACAAACCCTTCCGCAGCTTCATGCAAGGCTGGTGCATCGGAGCGGGCGTCCGCAGCGAAAACCTTGCCGCGCGCGCCCAACGCCTGGGCAAACAGTCCTACCAAATAGTTCCGCCGCCCAGCGCACGTGAGAAGGACATTAGTCTCTTTCATAGCTGGGGGCGGTTCTCCATTGGAACCTGCGAAAAGTTGTATGACCTGAAAATATCCGCATGGGTTTCCCTCCGTCTAGCCACGTCAAATCCCGATCTATCTTCCCTCGAAACAAAAATAGCAGGCGCTGGCTGTATAAAGGGCGGCTTCATGACAGTGGTGTAGGCACCCACATTCTCAAAACTGCAAAAATCGCCCTCCGCCATCTCACCCCGATAGCCCGCATGTAAGCAATCATGCTCCATACAGGTGTACCCCACGATGTCCACGGGTTCGCCCGTCAAACGGGCGGGTGTGGGACCACGCACCACTTTCACCAACATGTTTTTTCGATGAAGGGTCGGTTTGATTGTATGGATACTTCCCGCCGTTAACGCCACATTCCGCAGCCCGTTCCGCTTGATGTCTAGCACCCGGGTGACAAAAGTCATCGCGTCCGACACCAGTGCTGAACCGGGCTCGACAACCAATTCCGGTCCATTCCCAGTCCCGCCATAGACCTGTGCGACCTCTCCCGCGACCGCCTCCGCATATTCCCGGAACGAGGGAGCATTAACCCCGAACTGCTTCTGCATGGCTACGCTCATAGGACTGAAAAAGCCCCCGCCAATGTTGAGCATCGAAGGACCCTCACCCCCAAAGCATTCTCTACACAATTCAAGCATCCTTCTAGTACGCAGCTGGAATGACTCCGCGCTCCGGTCTGGTGTAGAGATATGGCAGTGGAGGGCCTCCACTGCGGCACCACAATTGCGAAGCCGTTGCAGGGTCTCCAGCAGCGCTCCTTTTTCTGAGTTCAGGCCGAACCGCGACACCCACGTGTCAGAGAGGCGGATATTACAACGAAGCCCCAGACGAATCCTTTCTTTGGGTCTGGCTTTTGCCATGCCTGAAACCCGATCGCTTTCCCACTCGTTATCGATGTTAACCAATGATCCTCCGGCGAGTGCTGTTCTCAACTCCTCGTTTGTTTTGTACGGACCGTTGAAGATGATCCTTTCTGCCGACACGCCGTTCCTCAGCGCATGCTCGTACTCCATCCCAGACACAACCTCGGCGTATCCACCCGCTGCGTTGCTCCACTGGCACAATGCCGGCGTATAGTTTGTCTTATAAGAATATGCAATTGACGTGCGCGTATAGATCGCCCGGAATTCGCCCAACAAGTTCCGGTAATTCTCCGCGAACCGCGCCAGGTCTAAAACGTAAAATGAGTCGCCCCCATGTTCCGCAAGGCATTGAAGCTCTCTCCAGGTCATGTCCATAATAGTGGCCTATGAATCTTCAGGTCGGCCTGGGTTTCCCATAAACTCTGGCACACTGAAATGTCCTTGTGCGCTGACCCCGTCCCTCCTGATAACCAACCCTAAGGTCTTCCAAAGAATCCGGCAATCCAACCACATCGAGCAGTGCTCCGCGTAGTGGATATCCATCTCAAACCGCCTCTGCCAATCCAGATTGTTCCGTCCATTGACCTGCGCCAATCCGGTAATGCCTGGCAATACGTCATGACGATGCCGTTGCACTTTTGAATACCTTTCCAGATACGCCATCATGAGAGGCCGCGGCCCCACCAGGCTCATATCTCCCTTGATGACGTTCCATAGCTCAGGCAATTCATCCAAACTCAAGCGGCGCAGCAGGTTGCCGCATCGCGTTTGCCGCTTGAGATCCGGCACTAATTCCCCATCCGGCTCCCGCTGGTCAGTCATCGTCCTGAACTTCAATAACGTGAATGGCTTTGCTTGGAATCCGGGTCGCAGCTGCTTGTATATGATTGGCGATCCCAACCGGCACCGGACTATGATTCCCACAAATGCGAGCAGGGGCCACAGGAGCATCAGGGCTCCGAGACTTACCCCCAGATCGAGAAATCGTTTCCCGCGATATCCAATTGTTTTCATGTTCTCTACAGCCACCGCTTCCGCCACGCCTCGAACATAAGGACATTCCAAAGACAATGCTCCCAGTTCGCGGCTCCAGAAAGGTGCTCCTGCCACTTCTGGGTGATTGGCGATGCATTGAAGTACCCTGCTTGCGCCAAACTCCGGGGATCTAAAAGATCATCAGCCCACTCGCGTAACGGCCCCCGAAGCCACCGCCCAATGGGAACCCCAAACCCCATCTTTGGACGTTCGACCAGCTCTCTCGGAACATATCGGTACAGCAACTGCTTAAGGATCCATTTCCGGGTTCCACCACGCACCTTCATTGCAAACGGCAGTTTCCAGGCGAACTCAACGACCTCACGATCAAGTAGCGGCACCCGGACCTCGAGGCTTGCGGCCATGCTCGCCCGGTCAAGCTTGGTTAGGATTACCCACGGCAGATAGCACATTGAATCAGCGTAAAGCATCCACTGTTGGAACCCGATTCCTTCAGGCCATGATTCGCAATCGGTCATTACTGTCTCGGACTCGTTCCCTCCCACGATGACTTTAGCTGGATCCTTCCAGTGCGAGAGCATGCGCCTATAGAGTGCCTGCGGGCTCTTTGCCGTCATCACATCCGACAGGTTCCTGAGGTGGTTTCCAGAGAGGTTCATTCCTACCCCGATTCCGCTGCGGACTCCTCCGGGAATCCATCGTAGCTTTGACCAT
>JAYVTN010000468.1:0-2257 GCA_043788785.1 Spartobacteria bacterium
CCGAGGGTGCGTCCGATACGATCACCCTCCACTACGGTGCCTAGGATGCTGTAGCGGCGTCCCAGTAGACGGGTTGCTGCATCCAGGTCGCCACGCTCGACGGCTTGCCGGATCAACGTGCTGCTGACGATCTGAGCGTCCACTTCGACAGCTGGCACTCCAACCTCTTCGAAGCCCAGTTCGGCGCCCAAGGTGCGCAGGAGTTCCAAATTGCCGGCACGGCCCCGGCCAAAGGACCATTGGTGGCCCACGCAAATCTCCTTCAATGGATGGCAGGCATTGGCCAGCGAACGGATGAAGGCTTCCGGAGGAGTCGCGGCAAAGGCCGGGTCGAACGGAATAATCAATAAGTGGCCAACCCCGAGCGCTTTGATCAAAGCGATCTTGTGCTGGGTAGAGGTCAACAGGCGCGGGGCGTCCTGGGGACGTAAAATCCGGATCGGGTGCGGGTTGAAGGTGATCACCACGGCAACCCCGCCCAGACGCCGGGCGTCATCGGTTGCTCGCTGGATGACGGCCCGATGTCCTTGGTGGACCCCATCGAACACTCCAATGGCGGCTACCAATGGCCCCGGAATCCGGGCAAGTTCCTCGATGGATTCAAGCACTCGCATGCTGGCGCCGGTACGCCCAGTCTATGCCCCGCGCATCCGGGACACTGTGGGCAAGCTCAACAGCTTGGCCCGCACGGCTGCCGGGTCACCATTCTTGAGTTGGTCAACGGTTACAGAGTGTTCCAAGGTGAATTTCCCGCTCTTTGTGCGACGTAGCGCTTTCAGATGCGCTCCACAGCCGAGTTCGTTGCCAATGTCGAAAGCATACGTGCGCACGTAAAAGCCTTTGGAGCACACGACCCGAAAATCGATCTCCGGGGAGCGGACCTCGCCGATCTCGTGCGCGTACACGTGCACAAAGCGCGGCTCGCGTTCGACCACTTTTCCTTGGCGCGCCAGTTTGTAGAGGGGGACCCCCTCCTTTTTGATGGCCGAAACCATCGGGGGCATCTGGTAGAAGTCGCCGTCGAATTTGCTGAAGGCCGCCTGTATCTGTTCCGGGGCCAGGTCGGGCACCGGGCGGGTTTCAGTGACTTGGCCGTCCGCATCCTGACTGTCGGTCATCGACCCAAGTTGCATGGTTCCCACGTACTCCTTGTCCTCGCTCATGAGCAAGTCTTGGATCTTTGTGCCGCGGCCAATCACAATAAGCAGCAGGCCCGTGGCCAAGGGATCCAATGTGCCGCAATGGCCCACTTTTTTGGTGTCCAAACAACGCCGGGTAATGGCGACAACGTCGTGGGACGTCATGCCTTGGGCCTTATCTACGAGGAGTACGCCATCAAGGCTGGTCGAATTCATGAGCTATAGCTTGGAGAACCGCAGCTTCGGCTTGGGCCAGAGGACCCGGCAAACGGGCACCGGCGGCCAACGTATGGCCTCCACCGCCGAAGGTGGCGCATATTTTTGAAACGTTGATTTTGGGATCTTTGGAACGCAGGCTGATACGCACATTGCCATCGGGAAGTTCCTCGATGAATGCCGCCACGACAACGCCTTGGATGGCGCGGATGTAATCGATCAGGCCCTCATTGTCCTCCGGCTTGGCTCCGAGAGCTTGGCCAACGCCGTGGGCAAGGGTGAAGCTGGCAACCCGGTCGCCGGCGCTGAATCGAAGCACGTTGAGGAGTGCACGCAGGAGTTCGAGGCGTTGCCGGGGATAACTCTCGTACATTTGCTGCGAGAGTTGGCCCACCTTGACCCCCGCCTTGATCAACTCGGCCCCAATTTCGTAGGTCCGCGCTGTGGTGCTCGGATACTGGAAAGAGCCTGTATCGGTGGAAATGGCGACAAACAGGTTGTCGGCCATCTCATAGGTAATGGGGAGATCGTTCTGGCGGAAGAGCTCGTAAAGGATCTCTCCGGTAGCTGGCGCGTTGGGGTCAATGTACGCCAAGTCCCCGTAATGATCGTTGGTGACATGGTGATCGATGTTAATCCACACATCCGCATGCTTAAGGGCGCGCATACAGGTTCCCACCCGGTTTTGGACGGCTGTATCCAAGGCAATGGCCACCTCGAATTCCTGCGGTGTCTCAGCCGGCTTGGTCACCAAATCCGAGTGCGGGAGAAAGCTGTATTTCTCAAGCATACCATCCTCGTTCCAAACGGTGACATCCTTGCCCAATTGTTTAAGACAGAGGGCCATCGCGATCTCACAACCCAGGGCATCGCCATCGGGGCGCAGATGGCTCATGACCAAG
>JAYVTN010000469.1:0-12438 GCA_043788785.1 Spartobacteria bacterium
CCCGCGTGGGGATGGACCGCCCCATGCTGTGCGCATCCTTGCCGCTCAGGGGTGTTCCCCACCCGCGTGGGGATGGACCGTCACCACGCTGTTATCCACCCCGCGCATTACCGTGTTCCCCACCCGCGTGGGGATGGACCGAGCCTGGAGCCCGGGGTGCTGGCATGGGCGGCGTGTTCCCCACCCGCGTGGGGATGGACCGTCCATTTCACGATGTTGAATTCCCCATCCGGGGTGTTCCCCACCCGCGTGGGGATGGACCGTTTGCAGGAGAGGGCAAGCGCAAGGGTTGAGCGTGTTCCCCACCCGCGTGGGGATGGACCGCTCACAGCCATGCTCCCGGCAGCGCAGGCCGCGTGTTCCCCACCCGCGTGGGGATGGACCGCAACTGGTCCGATGATTGATACTGCCACACCTGTGTTCCCCACCCGCGTGGGGATGGACCGTTGCCCAAGGGGGCGACGATCACCGGGGCAAGGTGTTCCCCACCCGCGTGGGGATGGACCGCGTTGGGCGGCGCGTTCCGCGAACTGGCGGCCGTGTTCCCCACCCGCGTGGGGATGGACCGAAATGATCACCAACTTTTCACACCCCGCATCCCGGCAAAACCGAACGCACAGCAGCAGATCCCGCCGCCGCCAAAAAGCTCGTCACCCTTCGCTTATGACCTCAAAACAAAAAGCCCTGAGTTGGATTCACGCCCCGCAATGAGCGAACCGGGAAGAAAACATTTCCAAAAAACCCGACCCTACCCCAGCATTTGTCCCACCCTCGGGTGTGTTTGTGAGTGTGCAGTCCCTATTTAGGGGTATACCAAGTTTCCTACCTGCTATTTGGGTGCCAGCTATCAGTTCGGGACTGCGACCGCCGAATAAAAGCCGATCCTAGCATTTTTTTTGATTAATCACCACCCGGTCCACGAACTCAGGGATGACATGTTTTCCGATACGAGCAACTCAATGAATTCAAGGGATCCGGCGGACCGAATGTCCAATTTTTGGGCCAAGACTCTGCCGGATGGCGCGCCAGGCATCTCTGTGCTCGATCATTGCCTGAATGTGGGAGCCGTTTGCGAGAAGCTAACCGAAGCGGGTGTCTTGACCGGGGTCCCGTCGGCATTTGCGGTCTGGCTGGCCGCCTGCCATGATATTGGGAAAATCTCCCCTGGATTTCAGCAGAAGTCCCGCGCCTGGCTAAATACACAGGGATTCGAAACAGAGGCGCTAAAAGGGACGTGGAGGAATTCAGAAACCGATCATTCCAAAGTCAGCCAATATACACTTCAGTTCTTGTTACAGGAGAAGTTCAACCTGGAACGCAAAGACGCAGCGCTTTGGGCAGCGGCCTCCGGGATGCATCATGGAGCACCGCACTTCCGAGGATATTGGAATGAGGCCGCTGGCCAACCAGATGAATGGGACCGCCACCGCCGCGCACTCGCCGATCAACTGGCGCACTTTTTTGGTTCACCGTTGAACCCGCCGTTGCCGAACGGGACTTCTGAGCGACTTTTCTGGACGGCTGGACTGATCTCTGTGGCCGATTGGATCGGGTCGTCAGAGCAGTGGTTTTCTCCAGAGCGTAACGACCACTGCATAACCGTCCCGGAGGCCAAAAATAATGCCACCAAGGCGTTGAACGACATCGGATTTAGCAGAGGCAATCCTAGGCCCAACCTTGATTTTCAGCAGCTATTCGATTTCCCACCCAACGACCTTCAGAGGCAGGCGATGGCAGTCATCAACGAACCTGGAGTTTATGTGATCGAAGCGCCGATGGGCCTAGGAAAGACGGAAGCGGCACTTGCATGCGCTTACCAACTTCTTACCAGCGGCAAGGCCACAGGAATATATTTTGCCTTGCCTACGCAAGCCACGAGCAACCGCATTCACCAGAGGGTTTCGGACTTTCTTCAACGCATTCAAACGCAGGCCCCGCGACTCATTCATGGCGGCTCGTGGTTGGTGGACGACGCCCTGCAATTTCCTGAACTGAATGCCGGTCAACCTGATGCTCAACTCCAGACCGGGCGTAGCTGGTTCGCTTCTTCCAAGCGCGCGTTGCTGGCACCCTTCGGCGTCGGCACGGTCGACCAGGCACTGATGGGAGTCATTGCGGTGAAGCACTTCTTCGTACGCCACTATGCGCTGGCGGGAAAGGTCGTAGTGCTTGATGAGGTTCATTCTTATGACGTTTTCACCGGGACACACATTGAGGCGCTTATCGAGGCCCTGTCGCAACTGGGTTGCACAGTGATCATTCTTTCTGCCACGCTAACCCGAGAACGTCGGGAGGCATTGCTACGAAGAGCTTTGCCGCCACGGCCGACCACCCCACCAGGGCAAAAGCGGGTCATAGAAGCCACGTCCCCGACCTGTAATGCGCTGGCTCCATGTGAACCCTTCCCCCTCGTTACCGGAGTGATCGCGGGCAAGTTCATCACGCCGCGGCCCACTGAATCACCGACGCCAAAGCCGCCTGTAAAAATTCACTTCCGGGATGAGACGCAAATCCTGACCGAGGCCGTTGAGGCCGCCCGCGCCGGAGCTTGTGTGCTCTGGATATGCAACACTGTAGATCGCGCCCAGACCACCTATCGCGCCATCTGCGCCGAACGCTGTGAAGGTGATCCGCCTGTAGGCCTGCTCCACAGCCGCTTTCCATTTTTCCGCCGCGAAGAGTTGGAAAGTAAATGGATGTTAGCCCTTGGCAAAGATCGCGGCCACCGCCCGGCCGGTTGCCTGCTCGTCAGCACCCAGATCGTCGAACAGTCTGTTGATCTCGACGCCGATTTGCTAATCACGGAACTTGCCCCGACTGACATGCTCTTCCAGCGCCTGGGCAGACTTTGGCGCCACTGGAAGCAGGAGGACCCGCCGCGTTCTCGCTCCCACCCCGAAGTCTGGATCTGTCAAGACGACATGAACTTGTGCGCGCTCCGCAGAGCCGAGGAGAAAGTCATTCGAGAGGCTCTTGGTAAAAAGGCTCGGGTCTATGCTCCTTACGTTTTATTACGCGCCTTGGAACAATGGCAGGACAAAACGGAGGTCAATCTGCCTGGCGACATTCGACAGTGGTTGGAAGCCACATATCTGGAACGTAGCGAAGATGATTGCCCGGCATGGAAGGCGCTCAAAGACCGGATGGTCCAAAAAAAGCTAAAGCATCGCAGCCGAGCCGTCACCGCGCAAAACGTGTGGAACTCGCCAGTTCTCGCCGATGAGGAAGGTATTGGCACCCGACTTGACGAGTGCCCGACGCTGCCGCTCATTTTGGCCAGACAAGCCGACGGCTCCAGTCTGACCCTTCTGGATGGAACAGTTATCGAATTGCGGCCCCACCAGTTTTCATACTTCGTCGCAAAGGCACTCCATCGCAACATCGTCAAGGCACCCTCCTGGCTGTTTGCTCACAAAAAAGATCGCTGCCTCAATCACCTTCCAAGGGAGGTAGGCACCATGACACGCCTGCATATCAAGGGTCAGATCGAGCTTGGCATTGTCGAAGGTGCCGCGATCCGCGCAGACAGTATCGACTCCGCCACTCATGTGGAATATCACGCTCTCTCAGGGCTGGCACATAGAGTTATACAACGCTTAACCACCAATAACCGGGACGAATACGAAGATGAATCTTACGACTGAAGGCTGGATCCCCGTGGGCAATGCGGCGGGAGAAAAAAGACTAATAGGTCTTCGGCAAGTGTTTACAGAAGGTGACGTCTGGCAAGACCTCGCAGTGCGTCCCCATGAGCGCGTCGCACTGATGCGGCTGCTTATATGTATTGCGCAGGCAGTTTTGAAGGGCCCGATGGAAAGCTTGGACGGCTGCGAGGGTGAGTTGGCCGTGAAAGCCGAGGCTTACCTGATCGAGTGGCAGGATAGCTTTGAACTGTTCCACCCCACCAAGCCATTTCTCCAGTTCGCAGGCTTGGCGAAGGCCCACAAGCCCACAAAACAGTCGGCAGCCAAAAAAGCGGCCTCGGCAGATGAGGAGACTGAAAATGCCACATCGCCGAGCAAGATGGACTTCGCATTGGCCACCGGAAACAACACCACGTTATTCGATCATGATGCGGCCAGTCCCAAGGCACGCCAGTTCACGCCAGCGCAACTCGCGCTCATGCTCATCACTTTTCAGTGCTTCTCACCTGGCGGGCGTATCGGAGTCGCTCGTTGGCAGGGGGCGGAGACGCCAGGCAAAGGCAGTAGCGGTCATGCTCCGTGTTGCCCCTCAGCCATGCTGCACTGCTTCATTCGACGTCCTTCACTACTAAAAACCATTTCGGCTAACCTGTTGACATTTGACACGGTTAACCGGCTTTACCTGCCAAACCGTGACGGTTGGGGGCAGCCTGTGTGGGAGGAATTGCCAAAGAGTTTTAGCGACGCTGATGCCGTTTGTAACGCCACACAAACCTACCTTGGCCGCATGATGCCTCTGAGCCGCGCCATTTTGCTCTGCTCCGATGGAAGCGGGTTACTGCTCGCAAATGGGCTAGGCTACCCGACGGCTCCTGATTTCCCACCCGAGCCAAGTGCAAGCCAAGTCAGGAAGCGGGATGGCACTGGGCTCGTACTGGTGGGAGCCGGTAACCGCGGGCTTTGGCGGGAACTACCGTCGCTGGTAGTACGGCGAAAGCTCGGAGAAGGGGGCGGCGCGCTTACCATTGGCCAAGTCAGAGATGACCAACCATTCGATCTGTGGGTGGGGGCGCTCATGACCGACAAAGCCAGCATTCTCGACACAGCGGAAGGGGTTTACTCCATCCCCGCCAAGATGCTCCGCGATGAAGGTCGCAAGAGCTACGAGGCCGAGGTGGAGTATGCCGACCAGAAGGTGCGTTACGCATTGTCCGAGGCGGCCAAAACTTATCGGCAAAGTCTGGAGCTCAAACCGCAGGGCTATCCAGAACAGGCTGTCGCATTGCGCTTTTACTGGAATGCGGTCGAGCAGCTTCTATGGATGCTTAACGCGTGCATCACTGCCGAGGACGGCAGCGAAGGCCAGACGGCTAAACGTTCAGGCTGGCGTTCAGCTTTATGGAAGGCAGCCCGAGACGCTTATCGCGCCGCATGTGCCTTTGAAACTCCCCGCCAGAAACGTGGATTCTCGTTGGGGCTGCGCTCCCTGCAATACATCCAGCGCAAGAAAGATGAACCTACCAACCCTGCACCCCAAGCTTCATGAACACTGATAACCCTGAGTCCAATGAACCTGCAGTGATCTCGTTTGTCCGGGATCTCAAGCAGCGCGATGATCGCGGCACACTGTCCCTGCTGCGCGGTGCCTTGAGTGATTCTGAGGAGAAACAAATCCGCGCGTGGCGGGTGATTGCCCGCTTTGGCGGCATTCCTCAGCAAGACCCCCACAAAGCCGAAGTGGTGCGCACTGTCGCAGGGCTGCTTGCGATGCCAAAACTCAGCCACTCGACCTCGGGAAAATCCTTTGGCCACGCGTGCCTGCGCTTGCTCGGTGAGGACGAGCGCAAGTCCCTTCACAAACCTGAACAGCCCGGCCCGATTGCCCGGCGCCTGCAGCATTTGCTGGCCGCTTCTCGCAGTGAAGTTTGTGGGCGGGTACGGCAGCTTGGCCGACGCTTGGAGAGAGAGGAAAGCAGCCTGGACTTTGCTCAGCTTTATTCTGACCTCCTTTATTGGGGTGATGGAAAGAAGGCGGCTTGGGCGCTTGCGTTCTGGGGTGCAGAAGCGGGTAACGCAGAAATGGTTAAGGAGGTTGCAGAATGAGCGGCACCCCCTCCCATCTTACCCGCGTGCTCATCGGACCGCGCACTGTCTTTGCCCGTGGTCTGCACGACACCTACGCTTGGCACCAGCTAGTGTGGAAGGCGTTTCCGGGTCGCGATGGCGAAGCTCGTGATTTTCTGACCCGCTTGGATGACAAACCCGGAGGCACCCAGCTTCTGATCGTTTCCAGCACGGAACCGGCCCGCCCGGATTGGCTAGGCGAACATGACCAATGGCAGAGTAAAGCCATTCCCATAGGCTTTTTCCAGGCCCGGCGATATCGTTTCCAACTACATGCCAATCCAACCATAAAGCGAGTGGTGCGTGATGCCGCTGGCAACCGCAAAAAAAATGGCAAACGCGAGTCGATTAAAGGGGAGGTGGAGCTGCGGGGATGGTTGCAACGCAAAGGCGAAGCAGGGGGTTTCTCGCTCCCGGACTCCGCGCCGCCAGAAATTTTCTCAGACGTTAGCCGCTTTTCCAAGCGACCCAAGACTGGCCAGTCCATGACGGGCATTCTGGGAGCAGTCGACTTCTCAGGCATTCTGGAAGTCACCGACCCCGGCCTGTTCCTCTCACAGACCTTCACAAAGGGAATTGGGTCCGCCAAAGCGTTCGGCTTCGGCTTGCTCGTGTTAGCCCCCGTTTAGACTTCACCCACAACTTAAAAACTCCGTACCACCATTGCTATGAAACTGCTTGAACTCCACATCCTCCAAACCTTCCCCGTGTCATGCCTGAATCGCGATGACCTGAATTCGCCCAAGACGGCTACTTTCGGTGGCGTGCAGCGGGCGCGCGTGTCCAGCCAGTGCTGGAAACGACAAATCCGTCTCGCATGTAATGAACTTGATCAAAGTAAGTTCAACGGGCAGCGCAGTCGTCAGTTTGTAAGCGAAATTACGGCGCGTTTGATCGGTTCGTATGGAGATAAAGCCGAGAGCCTGTCGCTCTGTATATCGCACTATCTTGGAAAACTTGACCCCAAGAATCCTGGAAAGGTTAAGACAATCGCTTACTACAGCCCAGATGAGTTGGATCGGTTCGCTTCTGTCATCGTCCAATTAAAGGACGGTGACCGAGAGCAGCTTATCGCTGCCATTGGTA
The DNA here is from genome assembly GCA_043788785.1 of Spartobacteria bacterium. GTDB lineage: Bacteria > Verrucomicrobiota > Verrucomicrobiia > Chthoniobacterales > Chthoniobacteraceae > CAIURC01. The sequence continues at coordinate 6,855 of JAYVTN010000469.1, forward strand.
AAGTGGACATGACTTCCCTCGAAAAGGATGAAGAAGGCGATTCTGAAGAGTCGGAAGCGGACAATGAGGCAATGGAAGCCAAGCCAAAAAAGAAGGGCGAAAAGACTGAAAAGAAGCTATCCCCGAAAAATTTCGGAAAGCTCGTGAGCGGCATCATAAAACCTGCGCTAAAAAAGGAGTTCAAAGGTACGCCGATGGTCAAGGATGCTGCTGACATTGCCCTGTTTGGCCGAATGGTGGCGGCCGATCACAGCCTCACCATCGAAGGGGCAGCGATGTTCAGCCACGCGCTATCCACTCACAAAGTGGACAACGAAATCGACTTCTTTACGGCGGTGGATGACCTCAATCCGGCCGACGATAGTGGATCTGGCCACATGGGCACCACGGAGTTTAATTCGGCCACCTACTACCGCTATGCAGCGGTGAATCTCTCAATGCTCGCAGACGAGGGCCATCTTGCCGCCATGACCGTTGAAGAAAGGAAATCCGTGCTGGACGCATTTATCCGCGCCACCTTGGAGGCGGTACCGCAGGCCCGCCAAAACAGCATGAACGCAGGGACGCGCCCGGCCTATGTGCTGGGCGTGGTGAAGGAAAAGGGGCAGCCCATTCAGCTCATCAATGCCTTTGAGAGCCCCGCTTTCGCAGGGGGAAAACTCAGTGTGCTGGAGCGCTCCGTCGAGAAACTCAAGGGCGAGCACGCCAGCCTTAAAGGGACCTGGTGCATTGAGCTGGCTGAAGAAGTCGCCCTGCCTGACGTCAATGTGAATGAGTTTGTCAGCCGCCTCACCGCTCATGTCCTCTGATTCATTGACCAAGGCTTGGCTTGCTTTGCGGTTGCAGGGCCCGCTGCAATCCTGGGGCTTTGAGGACCGCTTCAATCGCAGGAAAACAGGTTCGCTACCGACCAAAAGTGCGCTCCTTGGGCTGTGCTGCGCGGCCCTTGGAGCTGGACGTGGAAGCGCGCAGGAAAATGAGTGGCTCCCACGGCTTAACAAACTGGAGTGCCTTGTCATCGACACTCGGGAGAGTGGCCAGCGGACGATGCGCCGGATGGAGGATTTTCACACCGTTCAAAACACCCGCACCGCCGATGGCAAAACCAAGGAGACCCACATTACCCGCCGCACCTATCTTAACGATGCCGCTTTTGCCGCGCTGCTCAGCGGCGATGAGGCAACTTTGAACGAACTCAAGACGGCTTTGGCGGATCCGGTGTGGGGCGTCTGGCTGGGGCGAAAGGCCTGCATCCCAAGCGCACCAGTGCTGGTTGCTGTATTCGCCACCGAGGGTGCGGCCCTGGAGCGGGTGCTCAAAGGGCGCCCGCTCAGCGCTTTTACTCATCAGCGCGAAGCGCACAGTTTTGCTGATGGAACAGACTCCTTCATGGACGCCCCTCTCACTTTCGCCGACCCACGGGAGTTTACTCCCCGCCGCGTTAAGCTGGTGCGGCCCGGTGACTGCACCTAGCGCATTTCTCGCCGTGGCCATCTTTGAACGTCCACCTCTCGACACGCTGGCTCCAGCAAAGGATCGCTGGACACCCATTTACCTCGAGCACGGACGTATTGAGGTCGATGATTCATCTCTAAAATGGATTGCCTCGGACGGCTTGGTGACACGGTTGCCAGTTGCCACCGTGAGCGCGTTGATCCTAGGCCCCGGAACCACCGTCACCCATGCGGCCGTTAAGGTGGCCGCGCAGTGCAACTGCCCGTTGTTCTGGCTCGGTGAAGATGGCCTGCGTTTTTACGCTTTCGGCATCACACCCAACCACGACAATTCCATGGCCCGCGTTCACGCTTCAGCCTGGGCAAATCAACGCTCGCGGAATGAAATTGCTCGTCGGATGTTTCTACATCGGTTCCCAGAGGCATCCGTCTGCGGGATCTCGATTAAACAACTGCGCGGGATGGAAGGCAGACGGGTTAAGGAGACTTATGCCCAGCTCGGACTCAAATACGGGGTACTGTGGAAGGGACGTGACTACAAAACTGAGAACTGGAATTTGGCCGATGGAGTCAATCGCGCGCTATCGGCCGCAAACGCGTCCCTGTACGCACTGACGGCCGCAGTGTGCTGCTCGATGGGTTTCATTCCCCAATTGGGGTTTGTGCACGCCGCAGGGACACTGCCTTTCATCTATGACGCCGCCGATCTCTACAAGCATGAGACGAGTTGGCCCGCAGCATTCGAAGCCCTCTCCATCGATCCTAATGATGACGGCACCCTGGTTCGCAAGTTTCTCAAAGAGAAAGTTGAACAATCCCGCATGCTTCGCCGGATGCCTGACGACCTCAAAGAACTCTTTCAAGGCCTGGGTGAGGCGTCGGAGGATGCTCCCCTACCTCACCCGCTTCAACCTCAAACCGGAGCTTGAAGACCCCGGCGCAGATCCAAATACCTGCGGGATGACAACGCTATGACAGTTTTGGTTTGTAACGATGTACCACCGGCAATCCGTGGCCATCTAAAACGGTGGTTCATCGAGCCGCGGGCCAATGTTTTTGTGGGCACACTAAATGTGCGCACTCATCGCAGAGTCATGGACTTTATCTTGCGCAACGCTCCCAAGGATTTGGGAATCCTCGTGATCTCTACGGATGCCAACTGCCAAGGCTATAAGATCGAACGCTTCGGCCCTGAAGGAAAGACGGGCCGCAAGGAGGTCGAGTTGTCGGGGATATCGTTGATGGCGGAGAGTTGGATCGCTCCCGAGGATCGTCCATTTTAGAGCGCTTGGGTGTTGGTGTGGGTAGAAAAGGAAAAGGCAGTCGGAAACCTTCGATCTGGCAATTTGGGAATCTCCGGCGGCGCCTTGGCGGAGGGCTGGCTTGAATCCCCATTTTGGGCCCCGCTCGTTTTTTAAAAAAGGTGCTGCACGGCCATGCACCGAATCCCCTTGCCTCTATAGTGCGGGGAGCACGGTGTCCTTTCCGCGACTTCAGCGCCAGATGTCAAAGGCGCCGGGGGACCGGAGCCCAAATACGGGGTCATTTGCGTGGCAGCTCGTACTTAGTGCTCCGGAATCACGGTCCGTTGCTTGGAGGTCACGGCACGTTGCTTGCTGGCGACGGTGCATTGCTCGGAGGTCACGGCCGCTTGTAAGCCAGATCCGCATCGGTTGGGCGAACCTCCGGGTGCTTCGCGCCGAGATCACGGTCCATTGCTGGGAGATCCGCATACCTTGTAACCGAGATCCGCATGCTTCGCATGGAAATCAAAACGGCTTGTACGGGAGATCCGACGCCATTGCGCGCAGGTTCATGCCTGAGTCGTCCCCACGCGAACTCAACGGCTCGCGCATCGCCGCGCCACGGATTATTACGAAGCAACACGAGTGAATGCGGCGGTGCGATCCGCAGGCTATGCACCTTGTTTGGCCCGTTGTGATAGTGCCCCATAAGGATGAGACGGGGGTGTTCCCCACCTGCGTGGGGATTCATCGGTGACACCATCGGCGGGAGAGGAGCGGGGCGGCAGGTGGCCTAGGGTACACTCACACCAACCCAACCCGAACTCCTCCGTACGTTGCGCCTTGGCGAGCTTTTGCGTGAGTAATCCCCGTGCCGTTCCCATTCTCGGACCTCGATTGTTGGGTTTATCCGCAGATGACGGGCAGATTGACGCAGATTTGATGCAACACGTCGGCATTCCAGGCGTGGGGGTGCAGCCATCGTCGCCTCATCATCTGCGTCAATCTGTGGCATCTGCGGATTCATTTAGTCAGCCCTCCGATCATTGATTGATCCGCAGATGACGCAGATGCACGCAGATTTGATGCAGGGAGGCGGCTTCCAAGCGTCGGGACGCTCATAACGTTAGATCCGCAGATGACGCAGAGGAAGGCGGACTCAATACAAGACGGCGGTATTCGAGGCGCGCGGTGCCAAAGTTGATCAGCAGTGCTTTCGGGAGGCCGGAGGCTTTGAGGTAGTTGATCGTCTGTGCCTCCTCCACGCCGGTTAGCCGTTGCAGCGCCTTCAACTCCACAACTAAGGCGCCGAAGCAGACCTAGTCCGCGCGGTAGGTTGTGTTGAGGGTCTTGCCTCGATAGCGAATCGGCAGGGAGTATTCGCGGGCATAGGGAATCGCTCGCTCCACCAGTTCATGCTCCAAAGCCTCTTGATAGACGGCCTCTAGAAAACCGCCCCCCAGCTCGGTATGCACAGCCATCGCCGCCCCGATGATGGCGTACGTCTCAGGATCGCGCTTCTCATCATCTGCGTCGATCTGTGGCATCTGCGGATTCATTTCGTCATCGCCTCCCGATCACTGGTTGATCCGCAGATGACGCAGATGTACGCAGATTTGATGCAAGACACCGACATTCAAGGCGTGCAGGTACAGCCCTCGCCGTCCGACAATCTGCGTCAATCTGTGGCATCTGCGGATTCATCGTCAGCTCCCCGGTCATTGGTTGATCCGCAGATGGCGCAGATGCACGCAGATTTAATGCAAGGAGGCCGCATCCAGGGCGTGCACGTACAGCCCTCACCTCCCTATCATCTGCGTCAATCTGCGTCATCTGCGGATTAATCGCCTCCCGATCCTTGGTTGATCCGCAGATAATGCAGATGCACGCAGATTTAATGCAGGAAGGCGGCATTCAGGGAGTCCACCTCCAGCCCTCGTCGCCCTACCATCTGCGTCAATCTGCGTCATCTGCGGATTAATCGCATGCACAGCCCGTTATCGGTGCGGATCGCTGCAATCTTCCCTTCCCGGCTGAATGTTCGCCACACACCGTGGGCCGGCCCCACCCCCCAACTCCTCGTCCGTGGCGTGAGAAACAGCCGGGGGGTTTCACGCAACGGGCGCAAAGGCGCAGGCATTGCGGGGGCTGATATGAAAGCGGTGCGATTGGACCAACATGAATCATCTTTGTCCCCTATCGCCTCCAGGGTGACCAGGGAGCTTTGCATGTTCTTGGGGCGACCCTCGAAGGCAATTTGCGTGCATAGCCGGTTCTCGGTGCGGATCGGCAGGCGGTTACCGAGGCCAAAGGGCGGCAGCCTCAATCCTAGTGATCGCACCGGAATATAGCCCCAAATATCCGTGTTCCTTTGCGTTATAGGTCCCCTTAATTATGACATAATCGCCGTTCAATTCCTTGCTCGCGTGCAACATCTGGGGCGTCACTTCGACCAGCACAGAGTTCGTTGTAAGGCCATCCTTTGCATCAGCTCGCCCCAAATAAAGGGCATCCCTACGACCCTCTCTAAAGTCTACAGCCTCCCCTTCTCTTAAAATCAAAAACCCAACCACGACGACAGTAGCTCCATTGAATTTCTCTGGATTTGCGAGGAGCTGCACCATGCTAATATACCCGGGTTTGCCCATGTCCGCGGCCTTGGCGAAAGCGTTTTTTGGGAAAAAAACGTGCAGAAAAACCCCTGCGATAAATATCAGCGAAGAAAAGACCAGCGCTTTTCGATTCAGTAACGTGCTTTTTGAAATGTTCTCAATTCTCATAAAACAAATCCTGTTAATCATTTTTGGTTGATCCGCAGATAATGCAAATGCACGCAGATTTGATGCAGGAAGGCGGCATTCAGGGAGTCCACCTCCAGCCCTCGTC
>JAYVTN010000470.1:0-2996 GCA_043788785.1 Spartobacteria bacterium
CGAAATGATGGCACCAGTGGCGCTCGTTCTGGGTTGTGAGCATCCCGCACTGGAGCTGGTGGGTGCACGGGGCCACGACACGGAATTTAGAGGCTTGCCCCAGCAACCGATCCCTCACCTGGCTCAGTGCACGGCTTTCGGCGTGCGCGCCCGCTTCGACCCAAAGGATCTCACCCGCGCGGCTTGCCACCGCGAGCAGCTTGTCGAGCGCGGGCCCGGACAATTCATTGATGACGTGGCTGAGCACCAGCAGCGTATTTTCATCCACGGTTTCACTGCTGGTGACCGAAAGTGCGGGGTGGGCCGTTTTGAGGCGTTCCCTGGCAAACCGGACCGCAGCGTAGGAGCGATCGTGGAGGCTGACTTCCTCGAACCCCGGCCACGCCTCGAGCACCCGTCGGCTGGCGATCCCGGACCCGCACCCCCAATCGAGGATCCGGCGCGACTTGGGCTTCCATTGCCGCAGCGTTAGTTCGCGAATCGTTGCATCCCATTTCCAGCCGATGCGTTCGCCAAAACTGCGGTCGTAAAGAGCCAGGATATCTTCAGAGCCCCAGTAATCGGCTTTCCCCGCTTTTCCTGAGAGAAACCCGTCCCGGATTCGGCGTAACGTAGCCAGTTCGGCCTTCGACCAATACATGATCATAAAGAAGAGATGCCCAGAAGACCTGCGAGGTGTTGGTCGCGTACGCCGAAGAACTCCATGAGCTCATGAAGACGCTGCTTGAGTGGTTCTACAGGAATGGGGTGAGTGCGTTTGATCGCCGCGATCATCAGGTTCTTGCCCGTGTGCTCCGGCGAAATGAATTCAAATACGGTCGCCTTGTAGCCGTGGATTTCCAGAAGCAGGGCGCGGATGGAGTCGGTGAGGATTTCCGCTTGGCGCTCCAGGAGGATGCCGTGTTTGAGGACGTCGGCCATGAGCGGAGGGGTCTGGATTTGGGGGCGCACCTCCTTGTGGCAGCAAGGGGCGGTGATGATCAGGGTGGCCCCTAATTGGATGGCTTGGAAGAGGGCGTCGTCTGTGGCCGTGTCGCAGGCGTGCAGGGCGATGAGAACGTCGGTGCTGGCTGTTGCGGGATACTCACCGATCTTGCCCGGAACAAAGCGCAACCCCTCAAAGCCGACGCGTTGGGCCGTTTGGTTGGTCAGCTCCACCAGCTCGGGACGTAACTCAACGCCCGTGATTTCCGGGCGGATGCCGCGCGCTTGCAGGAACTCGTACGTGGCGAAGGTCAACGAGCCTTTGCCGGAGCCCATATCGAGGACCCTGAGCGTGGGAGCGTCCCGGAGGGAGCTCTCGGCGAGTTGGTGTCCCAGGATTTCCACGAAGCGTTGGATTTGGCGGAGCTTGTCGGCCATGCCCGGCCGGGGTTGTCCCGTGGCATTGGTGATGCCCAATTCCTGGAGAAACGCACTCTGAGGTGGGAGCGACTGGTGTTTCTGACGGTCGTGTTCGGGCGATGGGGCCATCAGGAAGGCCGGACGGGAGGCTTTGAGTTTGCCGCTTCCGGAGTTGTCGGTTCGCAGTTGCCAGTCGCCTTGGGTCGTAAAAAGATGGCCAGAACGGAATTGGCTCCCGATCAAGGAAGCTAGGATCTCCAAAGCCTCGGGGAAGGAATGGTTTTTGGTCTCGTCACGGGTGGCGTACCGGTAAAGAAGCGAGAGTTGGAGTCCTTCGCGCAGTTGGACCGGGCGTACATAGAGGTTGCGAAGGCCGCTTTGGCGGTCGCGGGCCTGGCTGAGGGTGAGTTTTACAAAACACTCCCCCTCCAGGGCGGCGCGGACTTTCTGCAGGAACTTCTCGGGAATGGACATGGGCGAGAGCCAACAAACGGGCAGGCGCAGCCCAACTCAATCCCAATTCTCACCTTGCCGGGGTATTGGCCGGGCCATAGGCTCCTAGTTGCGAGTGGCAGATGATCGCTGTGCTGCTTGCAGCATAGAGGAAAGTCCGAACACCTTCAGGCACATGCCGTGTAGAATATGCGGGCGCATCGGGCCCAAGTCCGGTGCGACGGAAAGTGTCACAGAAAATAAACCGCCGGCTGGGTTTTCGGATCGGGCCGGTAAGGGTGAAAAGGCGGGGTAAGAGCCCACCGCCCGGCACGCAAGTGCCGGGGCACGAAAAACCCCATGCGGTGCAAGACAAAACAGGGAGCCGTGGTCGCCTGACCCGGGTTCCAAGCGGTGGTTTATCTACCGCGGGGAATTCAGCTTCCGGGTATTAGTCGCCCCTTGCGCAAGCGAGGCGTGTCCATGGAGATGTAAGTCTCCGTGGACCGAGAGAAATGATCATCGAATCCGTGTTTGGCACGGAGGAACAGAATTCGGCTTATCGCCGCTCGCCATTTTGGGGCGCTGTCTGAAAAGGCAGCGCCCCTCCTTCTGAAGAATGGGAGATGAACCTGAATCGGCACCTGCGAGTCAGGCCGAGGGGCTTAGGAGTGCCGAGGCGTTTCTTTTACCACCCTCCGACCCGATGCGCGTGGTGCCCTCGGGCCCCTTTTTTAACCACAGATTTCAAAGAGGAACACAGATGAAAGAGGGAGCCTAAGCCCCGGCTATCTGTCCAAAGCTGTGGTCAATGCCTGTTCAGGTTGGAGCCACAGATAGCAGCAGACCCTTGGCGTGCTTGGCGCCCTTGGTGTAATTAATTTCCGGACTGCTCCGTGTCGTCCGGCCCTCTGCGAGGAATCTAGGTATAAATCTTCCTCCTGGAGTTTCAATTGTTCATGAGTACTCCCGGCATTCCCGGACCCACCAAGGCCTGGGGCTTCGCACAAAGCCCGTCAGTGCCGGATATGGTGCTCTCCAGTGTCCGTGACCATTCTTGTCTGGCAGGAACTACGAGCGCGCGCTAAAGGGCTACACATACCTGCAGTTCAACGGGCTGCCCAAGTAACCCGCCTGTGGCGCGGGCTTTGAATGTGGCATGGGGCTTCCAGCCCATGGTCGGCAGCACCGGGGCGGGCGACACGCGGGTCTTGGCAGAT
>JAYVTN010000471.1:0-14454 GCA_043788785.1 Spartobacteria bacterium
TCAAGTTCTTCCAGCACGATGGGTACAAGCTCGACGACGAGATCGAGCAGCGGATCGAGCGGCTGGTGTTCAGTGGGGAAATCGAGGCGATCCGGCCCACGGCTGGCACCATTGGACGCGCGACCCGCATCGACGACGCCCTGGGACGCTATGTCGAGTTCGCCAAGGCTAGTTTCCCTAAAGGCCGCACCTTGGAAGGACTCCGGGTGGCAATCGATGTCGCTAACGGCGCGGCCTACAAGTCCTCGCCCTGCATTTTGCGGGAATTGGGAGCCGAGGTCATTGTGGCCCACAACACGCCCAACGGTCGCAATATCAATTTCGAGTGCGGCAGCACGTATCCGGAGGCCATCCAGCGTCTGGTGCGGGAATCGGGTGCCCACATAGGCATCAGCCATGACGGGGACGCTGACCGGGTTCTGCTCTGCGATGAGACCGGCGAGGTCGTCGATGGCGACGAGATCATGGCAATGGCGGCCCTGGCTTTCCTCAAAAACGGCAAACTCGCCCAGAACACGTTGGTGGCCACCGTCATGAGCAACTTCGGGCTGGATGAAACCATGGCCCGCCATGAGGGTCGCGTGATCCGCACCAGGGTAGGCGACCGCTATGTGATCGAGGCCATGATGAAGGGCGGTCTCAATGTCGGTGGCGAACAAAGCGGCCACATGATTTTCCGGGACTTTTCGACCACAGGCGATGGAATTGTGAGCGCCCTCCAGATCTTGCGGATCATGGTGGAAACCGGCAAACCCCTGAGCGAACTCAAGCGATGTTTGGTCAAGTATCCCCAGGCCCAGCGCAACTTGCGGGTCCGCGAGAGGCGTCCGCTGGACGAGATGCCACAGGTCTCGCTCCTGATGCATGAGGCGGAGAAGGAACTGGCCGGAGCGGGCCGCGTGTTGCTGCGCTACTCAGGAACTGAGCCCAAAATCCGGCTCCTGATCGAAGGTCGGGACGAGGATCGGATCAGTTTCCAAGCCGACCGGATCGCGGGCGCGCTCCAGGAGCTCATCGGCGAATAACACACCCCAGAACAACCCCCAGAATGGGAGTGCTCGAGGGCAGCTTTTTCGTGACCGGCACCGATACCGATGTCGGGAAAACCTTTGTGAGCGAGCTGCTCATTCGCGGGCTGCGCGCCCTCGGGAGGGACATTGTCGGGATGAAGCCAATCTGCTGCGGCGACCGCGGCGACGCGGAGCGGCTACAAGCCGCCAGCGGGGAGTCGGTGCCCCTCAATTTAGTCAATCCGGTCTGGCTACGGACCCCGGCAGCCCCGTACACGGCGGCGATGATCGAAAACCGGATGCTCGATCTGGACCTCGTGAGGGAAGGTTTTTCGCGGCTGCGAAGTGCCCACAAACAGGTGTTGGTCGAGGGCGCCGGGGGCTGGCAGGTGCCCATCACCCGAGACTATTTCATGAGCGATCTCGCGGCCGAAATGGGGCTGCCGGTCATCGTTGTGGTAGCCAATCGCCTTGGGGCCCTTAACCATGCCTTCCTGACCATTGACGCCATACGGGCAAAGGGGTTGATCTGTGCGGGGCTGGTGCTCAACCACGTCCAAGCGCCTGTGGCAGATATTGCGACGCCTACCAATCGAGCCATGCTGGAAACGCTGAGGGATGTCCCCGTTCTGTTTGAGGTGGCTTACGGCCAAACCTCGCTGGACTTGGGACTCTAAGCCGGGGTGGGCGGCTGATTGCCACTTCCCGGCGGCTTGGACTCTTATCGGGCAAAGCGAGGGAATATCGTCTAAACCCAGCCGTGGGCAACGGGGTGTTCCCCCTGCAACCAGAGGCCCAGGCCACTGGCGATGGGAAGGTGTGAACGGGCTAAGGGTTTGGAGAGATAACAACGGGTCGCCGTATCGGGGGCGCTCCGCACGCTTTATGGGGCGCCTCCGGAAGCGTGGGCGCTCAGGCAGCGCAACTGTCCGCGACCCGAGGAGTTTATGTTGATCCGGAAAATATTCCATGTGGGCGAAAGCCTTGAAAAGGCCCGCGCCCACGTATCCGATCCGGATAATTATGTGGTGGCGCTCCAACGCGTGCACTGGAGCCGGACGGCCGACCAGGCCACGCACTTGGAGTTGGTGCTCGGGCGCGGCGTCTATGCGCGAGTGGAATTAAAGGAGTTGCCGACCGTTCACCCCAACCAGAACCTATTCAGGGCCGTAGGCGGGGATTTGGAGGTCATGGGGATGGTCGAGTTTTTCCCGATCCGTGAACACCTGACGGAGGTGGAGGTCACCCTGGACTGCACCTTCAAGAGAGCCCTCCCTAGGCGCTGGCGCGCCATGGAGCGGTTTGTGGAGGGGCAATTGCGGCGGATCGCCTGGGCGCTTGTCCCGAAAGGTTAGAAGAGGCAAGCGAAGCCCGCCCGACCTGTCGGACCTGTCCGACTGGTCCGACTGGTCCGACTGGTCCGACTGGTCCGACTGGTCCGACTGGTCCGACAGGTCCGACAGGTCCGACTGGTCCGACAGGTCCGACTGGTCCGACAGGTCCGACGTGCGCTACCTGCCTTTTTTCGTGCCGTCCGGGGCCACGAACTGTTGCGGGCAGACCGACGAACAATATGCGTTGATGGAGAGGGGCCCGGAATGGAAGCTCAATCGACTCCGCTTCACCGTCGCCCAAGAATCAGCTTATAACGTTTTGCACTTCGATTTGGCCTGCGTCATAAATCCGGCTCAACCTATCCGACCCCATGCCGTTCCGCGATTTACACGATTTCTTCCCCGTCCTGGCACAACGAGAAACGCTCACCCTGCGCGTCTTCCCGAGTCCTTCATGCCATCTGCCTCCGGGGGAATACGCCTTCTCCGAAATGTTTTGTGATGAAAAAGGGTGCGACTGCCGCCGCGTCTTTTTAGTCGTGAGGCCGTCCTGCCGTCCGGCGGAAGTGTTAGCGGTGGTGGCGTGGGGCTGGGAAGATATTCAGTTCTACGCCCAATGGATGAAACACGGGACTCTTGCCGACGCCATCGAACTGAAGGGCCCCGTTTTAAACTTGGGCAGCCCTACGTCGGAACTGTCAGATGAGCTTTTGAAGCTCACCCAAGAGATGCTTCTAAAAGACGCAGAATACGTCGAGCGCGTGAAACGCCACTATCAAATGTTCCGGTTTAAAGTCGCCGGACATCGCGACAAGAGGAAACGGCTACTGCAATGAGATGGGCGACACCTGCGCTTCTCTCCGCTGCTCTCCCCACTCCGCAAAAGCGACGGGCTCGATTTGTGTGCGCGCCGTGGGCTGGAGCCGATGCCAATGCGCATGGCCGGCTCACGCCAGCAGTTCTTTAACCACGGCGCCTTTGCCGTCCTGAGTGGTGTAAAAAGGCCGCCCTTCAAACTCGTAATTGGTCTCGGGCGCGATGCCTAGGCAATGGTAAATGGTCTGGTGCAAGTCGGTGATAGTAACCGGTTTTTCAATCGCTTTACACGGGCGCTCATCGGCGGTTTTGCCATGGACGTAACCGCGTTTGACTCCGCCGCCGAACATCAACACCGAGCCCGCGCCGGTGAAGTGGCGGTGCAAGCCGTAGTGTTTAGGCTCGGTAACGGCAGGCAGTTTGCGCAAATCGAGGCCCGGGAGCGCGGGGTTGTCGGGGGCGCCTTCCAGGAGCGCATCGCGGCTGAATTCGCTGGCGAGCACAATCAGGGTGCGATCGAGCATGCCGCGCTCTTCAAGATCGCGCACCAACTGGGCCACCGGACGATCAATCTGTTGCTTCATCTGCGCGGCGCGGTCGTGGCCCGTGTGGTGGGTGTCCCATCCCTCAAAGGGCAAGTATTCGGTGGTCACTTCAATAAAGCGGGAGCCGGCCTCCGCGAGTCGCCGAGCCAATAGGCAGCTCTGCCCGAAGCGGCCCGTGTTGTAGGCGTCGTAACTGGCTTTCGGCTCCAGTTTGAGATCAAAGGCTTTGGCCTCTGGGGAGCGCAACAGCCCGTAGGATTGCTCCATCGAACGCAGCAGGGATTGCTGCTGATAATCGCTGGCTTTTTCGGCGAAACCGCTCGTCTTTAACAGTTCGCGGTAGAGGGCCTGGCGGGCCTCAAAACGCTCCGGCGTCATGCCAGCCGGCGGACGTACCGCATCGAGTGCCAAATTCGGGTCCTCGATGATAAACGGCCCGTATTCGCTGCCAAAAAAACCGGCGCTGTGAAAGGCTTTGAGTTCCTCTTTTTCCCCAAGAGTGAAGCGCTGGCCGATGTCGATGAATGCGGGAATTACCGGGTTGCGCGGTCCGAGCTCGCGCGCGATCCAAGCGCCGAGGTGAGGGGCCGCAATGCTTTGCGGTGGAGCATATCCGGTGTGCCAATGAAACTGGTGGCGGGTGTGGAGGATCTCGCCCAGATCCGCATAGGTGTGTGAGCGGATGAGCGTGCCGCGATCCATCACTTTGCCGATCTCTTGGAGGCCTTCGGAAAAGGCGATGCCGTCGAGCACGGTGGGCTTGGATGCAAAGGTCGAGAGAATCGAGCTAGCCTCCATGCCGATTGTGTACGGGGTGTGAGCCTTGGGGTCGAAGGTTTCGGTGTGCGCCATTCCGCCCGCCATCCAAATAAGAATCAGAGTGTCCGCAGTCGCTTTGGGCTTGGAAGAGGCTGCCTGCGCGCGCAGCGGGGTTCCGGCGGCCAACGCGGCCAGCGTCGCGCCCGAAAGGTTCTGGAGAAAGTGACGGCGATTCCAATTCGGGTTCATAGATTTAGCGGATGAGTTGAAATTCGGGCTGGAGCAGCAACGCCCAGAGCAGATCACCGGTGGGCGCTCCGGCAAGGGCGCGCTCTTCGGGGCGTGGTTCGCGCAGCAGCGTGGCCCGGAAGATTTGCACCAAGCGCTCGGTGGGATCGGGCACACGGGCGTCCCAGCTCTTGGCCGCGCGTGCCAGCGCGGCATCAAAGGTGGGGCCATTGCTCAAGTTTAGAGCCTGGAGAAGGGTGGCCTGGCCCGGCCGACTCATGGTGATCTGATCGCGGTTGGGCCGGCCCAGAGCGCTTTGGAACGCATCATTCTGTACCAGCGAAGCGCGCACCAGCAGCGGTTCGGAGGTCAGGCGGAATCCGCGCGTGGTTGCCCACAGCGGTTCGGGCGTGACAGCCACAGCAAAGTCCCAAGAGCTATCGTCGAATCCGGGCTTTTCCCAGTCGGCCACTTCCGTAGCGCTGGTGCGCCAGGCCGGGCTTGTAGAAACCATCAGAGGCGCCTCCTGCCCCTCAAGCCACACCACCAGCGCAAGACGCAGACCCGCCGCGCCGACTGCGGCGTTTTCCGCCATGACTGCAATGGTGAAGCTGGTCTCCGTAGGACCCGGCGGCGGCATCTCCGCGTGGACTGCCTTCTCCCATTCTTTGCTGGTAAGCGTTTCGCGACCATTCACGTATAGCGTAAAGGCGTTGTCGGCAGTTCCTACCGCGGCAACCCGTTGGATTTTCTTGCCAGCCGGCAGCTCGAGGCTTGTGCGGAAATAGCGTTTACCTTCCGGGAAGTTGGTCATTTTTCCGGCGTGCTCGCCATTCCAGATCCAAGCGGCGGCTCCGGCCAGTTCGGGGTCGTTAGCGATCAAGTCGGGTATACTGTAGAGAGGTGCGGCCACCGAACTCACCACGTCGGTGAATTGTTCGGCGGTGAGCCGGCGCACGACCGGACCCTTAAAAACGAAAGACGCTTTGGTCAACGCCTCCGGTTCGCCCACCGCCACTGAGGGCAGCGCATAGGTCCGTGAGGTGACCATTAGCCGCAGCGTGTGCTTCACATCCCAGCCGCTCTGGACGAAGTCCCAGGCTAGCCAGTCGAGCAAGTCCTGGCTCCACGGCTTGTTATCCATCGTGTCCACCGGCTCGATCAGCGCACGGCCAAAACAGGCGCCCCAGAGCCGGTTGACCAGCGTGCGTGCCAGTCGGCCGTTCTCGGGCCGGGTCAGCATTTCGGCGAGTTGTTGCTGGCGCTCGGCCTTGGGCTTGGCGGCATCGATGGCGCCCAATTCCGGCCAGAAAAAGCCCGGCCCGGCTGTTTGGCCGGTAGGCTTGTCGCAGCGCTCAATGGGCAGGGGGATATCGGAATACACCGCTGCCAGCGCGTAGGCGTCCTTGAGTTTGTAATCGGAGATAAACGAGTCATGGCAACTCGCGCACTTGAGATTGAGGCCTAGGAAAGCCTGTGAAATGCTTTGGGCGGCTTGCATTTCCGGGCGCTGGGCGGCGCTGATGGAACCGCGCCAGAGAATGCCCTTGATAAAACCATCGGAGTCCGCAGCGTGCGGGGCGATCAACTCGCGCACAAACGCGTTAAAGGGCTTGTTGTCTCGCAAAGCTGTATAGAGCCACGGGCTGATCTGGCGGCGGTCCCCTGTGATAAATCCCGTGCCGGTGTAATCGTTACGCAGCGCATCGTTCCACGAGGTGAGCCAATGGGCGGCATAGTCGTCCTTTCTAGCCAGGAGCGCATCGACCGCAGCGTCGCGGTGACCGTCAAAAGTGCTCAATTCTTTCCACGAGGGCAGCAGGCCCACCAGGTCCAATCCTGCCCGGCGCAGGAACGTGCCGTCGTTAACCGGGTCGGCCCATGGCAGGCTATTTTGCTGGAAATAAGCGGCTACAAACCGGTCTACAGGATTGGGAAAGTTCTCGGTGCCCGGGGGAAACTGCGGTTGGCGGGGCGCGATCGGAGCGCGTTGGAAGACCACGCCCGCAGTGGCGCCGTCGGGCCACGGGGCGCCCACGCTGATCCATTTGCGCAGAATATCGACGTCATGGGTCTCGAGCGCGCTCTCTTTGGGAGGCATCGTGTCCTCATCGGCTCTGGGCAGGAGCACCCGGCGCAACAGCTCACTGTCGCCGGGCTTTCCCGGAACGATGGTCTTACCGTCCTCGCCGCCCTTGAACGCCGCCTCTTTTGTGTCAAGCCGCAGCCCGCCCTTCTGCTTTTGCTGGCCGTGACACTTGGTGCACGAATGGGCGAGCACGCCACGAGCTTGCATCGAAAGGTCAATTTCTTCCGGCGAAAGGCCGTGCGCACTGACTTCAAGCAGCAGGCCAAATAAAAGGAGCCTAAACACGCTTAGGACAATCTACGAACTGCCGATAACTTAGAAGGCAAACGATGACTGAGTTAAAAAGGCGCTGACGCTGTCTGGCGCGCCCGCTGCGACGATTCCAAGAGGCTCACGTTCAACGGCTCGTCTGCTATAAGTGGGTCGCAGAAATCGGCTCAGCAGGAGGCGGCGTGCACCATGGGCTAGTTCTGGCGGCTTTGTCGGCGCCTGGTGGGAAAGCCAGCCACCCCGCCGTCATTTCCGCCACAATGCGTGATGCGCTCGCCACTCACCACCCAGCGCCGGACTGCACCCCTCTCACCCAAGCCGCGCCCATTGCGCGCCGGGCCGGTAACGGTGCAGGGTCGCGCCTTCGATGGCGAAGAGCAGGAGCCAGCCGTGATCGACTAGTTGCCGCACGCCCTCGTGTTTCGCCACAACCGCCGCGATGCTCGCCCGCGGGGCTTCGATCAAAACGTGTAGCCGCAGCGGTTCATGAATCCATTTCGTGCCGTCATGAACCGATTGAAGTGGGAGGCCGACTTGGAGATCCCCGCCATTGCCCTGACAGACGCCGACCGTGCCGACCACGTTGTGGGTGACCTTATCGCCGCTGCCGAAGACGCGATTGTTCACGGTCGAAGCGTAGTATTGAAGGTTGATCCAGTTCGCCACGACCATCGGCGCAACCATGATGAGCTCTAGCGTGCTGTCCTCAACATCCGCGCGGTGGTCGTAGGTGTGCAGGAATACGCGCCCGCCGAGGTGCGCAGCCTGGGTCCGCGAACGGGGCGCGGCGATGAAGGCAGCATTGCCCGCGAGACCCCATTCAGGGCGAACCTGCGCCCAGTCCCGGCTCCGGGCGCGAATTTGCCGATCCAAATCCGGGTCGGCGCCATCGAGTCCCAGGAGCGGGGCCCGCTCGCTCCGGGCGGATTTCCCGGCGATGTCCAGCCAGCGTTGCAGGTCGGCGATGTCGCTGGCATGGGTCGAGGGCACCTCGTGAAGATCGAAGAGCGTGACTTCGTCCGTGGTGGTATTGTGCAGACCGGCAATGAAGTGCGTGTCCTCGGGAATCTGGATGCCCTGTGCCGCGATCTCCACGCGCACCGCTGGGTCGTTGAGAATGGCGGCTGCCACCCGTGCATTCACGTCGCCGGCGTGTCCCCCACAGGCGCCGCAATCGAGGCCTGATGCGTAAGGGTTGTTTGCAGTCGCGCTGCCGTGGCCGCAGAGCAGCACGAGGCGGGCAAAGTTCCGGGTGACTCCCATGTTCCGCAGCGCGCCGAGTGCGAGCTGCACCCGATCTGCCAAGCCGATTCCCGTGGTTCCACCATCGGCTTGTGCAATCTGCAGGCCGCACCCATGGCTGCGGGTATGAGCACTGCCCCTCAACCCGAAGGCGTCCCAAAGGAGCTTCGCGCCGTAGAAAAGCCCGGATGTCTCCACGAAGGAGAAGCACGAGATCGCCGAACTCTTGAACGAGTTCCAAGAATACGTGAGCCGTTTGCCACGCCGCTGCCGCTTCCATGCGGCGTCCTGAGCTTCCGGGCCTGCATCCTGCATGCTTCCACGCACACGGAACTTTGGTGTGAGCAGCACCGGGCATTGCGCGGTGCCGTGATGCTTGCCGAACGGAATATATTCGATGGGCATCCCAAAGAATCCGGCGAACCCGATGGTCTCGCACGTTGGCGACGTCGCCTCCAGCGCGCGCCTGAAGATTTCCGAACGCACGTCGATGCAAAAGACAGCCTGGACGGCTGGCCGCCCGTTGCGAGGAGCCGCTTTTGTCGAGCGCAGCTTGGCGAAAAGCTGCCGCTGCCACGAATGCTCGTGAGCAAGCTGCCAGAGAAAGGCCGGAAGGACCTGCCTGCATCCGCCCGGCGCCGCGTCGGGAGCCACCGTCACCAAGGCGCGCAACGCGGGGCTGTCAAATTGCGCGAGCAGGGCGGCATCATAGGCGACACGGATGGCGAGCAAGTGCAGAAGCGCGTCGTCGCTCCGTCCGTGCATGCCGTTGTCCCGAACGCGATATTGGACGTGGCCGGCCCAGCCACTAATGCTCATGAGCTGCCGGTGGGAAAAGTCGGCGGCGTCTTCGTCCCTGATCCCGAGCTGCTTCATGGCCTGCACGATCGTGGCTTCGGCCGTGTCCGGCAGGCTCTTTACCGTCAGCCGGAAATTGCGCAGGCCCAGTATCTCGGCATTGGCATTGATGCACGCCTTCTCGCGCCATGCCTCAAAGAGCGGCAGCGCCCGCCAAGGCAGCCGCCAGGCGGATTGGCCCGCATCGAAATACTCCGAGCAAAATTGCGCGATGGTCTCTGTGACCGCCGCCGCCCATGCGGTCCCATGTAGTCGATCCACTGCTTCAGCCACGGTGAGGATAAGATTTCCGGATGTCCCCGCAGGCGTCCGGGCCGATGCTTGTTTGAGATTCTCTAAACCGATACCCGCCAGCGCGTCCAGCCACCGACCGTGCAGGACCCGGCCTCCCTCGGTTAGCGCGGCTTGGAGATCGGCATCGGTTATTTCACCCGCTGCATATTTATCCCGATAAAACGCGAGCGGCATTTGCATGCCTCCCTGTGCGACCCGGCGGAGGAGGTCGCACGCGTGGACAAAGGGCAGCTCTGAAAGCCCGACGAACGGATTGACCGCAACGAAGCTCTGTAACGGCCAGAGCGGGGCAATGCGCTGACAGGCGCTGCGGGCGGCTTCGATCAGTGCTGCGTCCTGGAGAGACCCACTGGCTTTGGAGCGGAGAGGTTCAGCGATTGTCATGCGTTGGTTCGGGTTCGAGTGGATTAAAGCTTTGCGGCGGCTTTGGGTGTCATCACGAGCGTCAGCCGGTTGGCGATGCTGCCCAGATAGAAGCCCTGCGAGGCGTGCACGTAGAAGGCGCGTCCCAGGCGCGTGGTTGACCAACTCGGCAGCTGCGATTGAAGGATCAGCACGGCCATGAAGAGCAGGACAACCAATGCCATAACGCCGTATTCCAGTGGCGAGCGCTCGGGGGCATATGTCGCTAGCGACGAGGCGAGCAATTTCTCAAAAAGCGCGTGGAGCCCAAAGTACGAGGTAGCGGCAAAGGCGCCCACGAGCAGGCCCCATCCGACTAGCGCTGAGCGATGCGAGGAGGCCCAAAGATTCCAGAGCAGATACGCGAGCGCCATCATGAACACCGCACCGAGCAGCAGCACCCCAGCGCCGCTTGTCACGCCGAGGCCGAAGAAGGCGCCGATGATCCACGTGAGGGCGACTGCCGCGCCGAGCGTGCCGACAAGAACCAGCGGATGCGCTGCGGGCCGTTCCGAGGGCACCCAGGCAGACCGGTTGATGCTCACGATGCTTCCCGACGAAAGGAAGGCGTGCGCCTTGTAGAGCGAGTGCGCCACAAGATGCAGCACCGCCAGTGCAAACGCACCCAGCCCGCATTGCAGCATCATAAAGCCCATCTGGGCGATGGTCGAATAGGCGAGAGATCTCTTCACGCTGGTCTGCGTGAGCATGACCATGGAGGCGAACAGCGCCGTAAACGCGCCAACCAAGGCCAGGGCGTTGAGCGCCGTGGGAGACATTGCGATGATCGGGCTGAGACGCACGACAAGAAAGCCGCCCGCGTTGATGATACCCGCATGCATGAGTGCAGAGACCGGCGTCGGCGTCTCCATCGTGTCCGGCAACCAACTATGGAAAGGGAACTGGGCGGACTTCAACAACGCGCCCGCCACCAGGAGGACGCTCGACCACTCGAGGTACGAGCCGGGTGCGCCGCCCAGCGTGCGGAGCGTATCTATTTGCGCGAACATCGCGTGGAATTCCCAGGTGCCGAAGCATTGCCACGTTAAGACGAGCGCACCAACCAGACACGCGTCGCCGAGTCGGCTAATAAAGAATTTCTTCCGGGCCGCCAGTATTGCCGCTGGCCGGTTGGGGTAGAAAGTGAGCAGTTGATGGAGGCTTATGCTGGTGCCCACCCAGGCGAGGGTAAACATGAGCAGGTTACCCGAGACGATGAGCGTCAGAACGCAACCGATCGTCACGCACAGCCATTTGATGAAGCGTCCCTGTTGGGGATCGCCCGCCAGGTAGTTCACCGAATAGCGCACGACGACGGCGCCGAGGAACGAGACCAGCAGCAGCATCACGGCGGCGAGTGTATCAAAATAAATATCGAGCCGCATGGGCCCCCTCACTGTCACTCCTATCACCTGCGGTCCAGCGAGGGGCCGAGCCAGCAAGGCCGCGCCCGCCAATCCCAAAACAACGAGCGCAGCCCATGAGGCAATCTTAGCGAAACCGCGGGGGGTGCGGTTGGCTAGCCCATTGGGCACCAGTGCGAAAGCGAGAAGCCCCAAAGGACCGAGCGCAATTATAGCAACAGGGATGAGCGTGGCAAAAGATGCGGACGGCGATAGATTCATAAAGCGCCGCAACCTTACCGGGAATCCTCCGATTCTTTCCAATAGAGCTTTTACGCACAATCGTTCTGTTTATTAGAAGTACAGTATGGCCTTTCTCAACTACCATCACCTGCGTTATTTCCGGGCTATTGCCAACGAAGGCAGCCTGACCCGGGCTGCGGAGCATCTGAAAATTTCGCAGTCCGCGTTGAGCACCCAGCTTCGCACGCTGGAGGACAGCCTCGGGCAGCCGTTATTTCATCGGCGGAACAAATCCTTGGTCCTAACCGAAGCGGGCCGGATTGCGCTGGACTATGCGCAGTCGATCTTCCGGTCGGGCGAGGAACTGGTGGACGTCTTGCAGAACCAGGGCTCAGGACGACGCCAAGTGCTCCGGATCGGTGCGGTTGCGACCCTCTCGAGGAATTTCCAGCTCTCGCTTTTGCGCCCGCTCATTTGCCGCAGTGATGTGGAACTGATCATCCGCTCAGGCAATTTGCGCGACCTGCTGGCCCAGCTTCGGGCCCATACCCTGGATGTCGTGCTTTCCAACTTACCGGTCCGGCGTGACGCGGAAACCAACTGGCACAGCCATCTCATCGACGAACAGCCCGTGAGCCTTGTCGGGCAACGCTCCCGGAAGCGGTTCCGTTTCCCGGAAGACCTGCGCACGACCCCGCTAGTCCTGCCGAGCCTCGACAGCAATATCCGTGTGGCATTTGATCTTGTGCTCGAACGCATCGGGATTCGCCCAATCATCGCTGCTGAAGTGGATGACATGGCCATGCTCCGATTGCTTGCCCGCGAAGGGGCGGGGCTTACCCTCGTGGCTCCGGTAGTTGTACGGGGCGAACTGGACAGCGGCCTGCTCGTGGAAAGGCACCGGATGGAAGGAATGCATGAGAGCTTTTACGCCATCACTCCGACTCGTCGTTTTCCCAATGCGGTGCTAGCCGAGATACTACGAAAGCAACCCAAGTGAGGTTAATCGAACGACGAAGGGAATAGAGGCCGCTAAACCAACCGCTGGGCGCCTGGAATGAGCGGCTACAAACCGGTCGATCGGATTGGTAAAGTTCTCGCCCGCCGCCGGGAAACACGGTCCCATTGCGCTCGCCGATGATCACACCTCGATTCGACACTCTCTCGTTCACTTTTCCGGAAATCGCCCGGCGAGTGCGCTTGGGGGTCGAGCGGCGGATTCGAAGAGTCGCCTCTGAGTTGCCTGCTTCATCGAACCGAGCCGGCCTGCTGGCGGACATCGAAGCCAGCCCGATGTTCAGCCGCCTCGGCTTTAGCGACCAAGAAATCGCGAGAACTAAGGTGCGCACTTGGACACCTGCTCATGTCGAAGCCGTCTTGCGGGAGGTCATCGTGATTCGTGGAGGGTTGAACACGGATGCATTCACCGAACTGACCATCAACTTCCTCCAGCCTCCTCTATACGATCCCAAAAATCCGTTGAGCACGGAAATGGGGGAGCTCCGCCTTCATTCCGTGGACGAGTTTGCGGAGATTGCGCCCGCCGCGTGGGTGCGAAAAGGCGGGGTCATCGTGCCGCTGGCGCCGAGTCAGTCGCTCGGGTTCTGGCTCTCCTCCGCCTATCGCTTCGCAGTTCAAATCGGTGCAGGAAAGATCAATGCGTTGACAGGCAAGCGCTGGCGTTCAGCCCTTCAAAGGGATCCTCAGAATTACGTTGTGACGCCTAGTCCGCCATGGGGTGCCAACTGCGGCATGATGCGCATCGGCACAAGCGACTGGGCTGGAGGCGGCGGGATTCAGTTTGAAGTCACACCCATGTGCCCTGCCTCGCACTACCGCGAGGAAAATGCTTTCTTCATGCCACCGGACATCAAGGAGGTCTTCATGAAGCTAATATTCGCTCGGATGATTTGCTCCGATTTGGCCGGGAGCGAACGTCGGCAGGAGCGGTTAGAACAGACACGTTACGCCAAAGAACCAATCGGGCCCGCCGGTGAGCCAATCGGGCGCCCCGAAATCATCCAAAATCCGTACAAGTCGACCGACGGCGCAGAGTTGCTTGAGAGCGAACGCTGGCTCAAGCAGGGGAAGCAGAGACGTTACGTTGCAGAACCCATTGAGCATGCCACTGAGCAAGTCGCGCGGCCCAAAATCGTTGAAGACCCGTACAAGCCGACGGATTGGGATGGAACGCAAAAGGTTCGCTGCTATGTCCACCCCTGCGATTCAGTGTCTTGGCGGCAGTTCACAGCCAAGAACCCTTCGCATCCACCCTTGGCCGGTAACGTCCATGCAGAAATCCGGCCCTTTCGGGCCGATCCGGGAGCGAAACGCATCCAGGCGGAAACCCATGATGCCTGCCATCCCGCGGTCATTTCCTCCAAAATCCGTGATGCGCTCGCCGCCGCCGGCCAAGCTCTCGCCGCCGCCGGCCAAGCTCTCGCCGCCGCCGGACTGCTCCCACCAGCGTCGATTCCGAGTTTCCCTTGAGCTGTGTTGCAGGTGTGATACGTTTTCCCCATGGCTCACTCGGCTGTTATTCACGCTCGTATCGATCCCGAAACTAAAGCGGCCACGGAGAAAGTTCTCGACGCCCTAGGGATCACTCCCACAGAAGCCATCCGTCTTCTTTACAGGCAGATTGCCCTGCGCAAAGAGTTTCCCCTAGAGCTCAAAGTTCCCAACGCTGTGACCGCTTCGGTGCTCACCAGGAGTGACAAAGATCAGGATGTGGAGACGTTCGATTCAACCGGTGCCCTTTACGGCTCTTGGGACTGATGAGAATCAGTCAGACTGCCCAGTTCAAAAAAGACATCAAGAAACAACAGAAGCAGGGCAAGGATCTGTCCAAAGTCAAGGCGCTCATTGAATTACTCCTGGCTGGAGCACCGCTACCCGCCAAATGCCGCGATCACCCGCTGAGCGGAAGCTGGGTGGGTCACCGGGATTGTCACGTCGAGCCGGACTGGATCTTAATTGAAACCGTAGGTAAACCCCCGGCTCTGCCGGGGAGACTCTCAG
>JAYVTN010000472.1:0-4260 GCA_043788785.1 Spartobacteria bacterium
AACCCAACTCTGTTTCCCGGCTTCGGACACCCATTCAAGCCCCGGAAAGTTGCCTTTCACGTGGACCCTCGCGGCCATCCTTGGTCGGGACAAAATTGAGTCTCAATTTGAAGTCCCAGAGGATTCGAAGAACCAACCGGCGGCCTTAACCACCAGTCCCGCTTATTCGGCGGGGTGGACAACGTAGCTGCTTTCCCTGACCGGTCAATAGGTTTTTGAGAAAATGTTTTCTGCTTTTGCAGAAACAACTCAGATCGCTTTAACCCGCCAGTGCACAGTGAAGTGCGCATCGCTTAGCGCCGGCGCGACTTTTGAATCGCCCCGCCACTAACAACCGACGTGTTTCCACGCCTGCTACAGTCCCTCAAAATCCGCTTCCCAGCGGATCGTTCACCCGCTTCACAGCGGATTTCTTCACCCGCTTTTCCAGCGGGGTCGGCAACCTATCTGGCGATTCGAAAGGGTCAACAGAGAAATGCATATTTTTGTATGCTCGGTTTGCGGCCGGGGTCGGGCGGGCTATAGCGTGACCGGTCGGCAACCCAGGCTGCGCGTCGCTTCCCGATCCGATCGCATGCCGGTAATGCTGGACGATGGCACCGCTCAAGAGCGCGGCAATGATAGCACTGGCCAACAGGATCTCGTGACGGGTCATTTCCATCGGATGTATTTGCCACCCCCAAATCTGAATCGGATCCCAGCCCCGAATGCTTGCCCGCCGCCTTGCATTGGATCCGCAGCACTAGTAAGGAAGCCCTCCAATGTTTTTGTTCACACCGCGTCACGTAAAACAAGGTCGCGCATTCTTGAAGGACGCCACGAAGCTACTCGCCTACAAACGGGACCTCTGGAGCGAGCAAGCGATTGCCCAGTTTGAAACGGGCCTGGAGCGATTGGCCGCAGCCATCCGCCTCGGCGACAAAGATAGAATCGCAGGTGCCGCGCATGAACTCGACCAGGAGGCCAACCTCAACGTAACCCCCACCCCCGATGCGGCCTGGAGGGAAAATTGCGAGGTCGTCCTAGTGGCTATCGTCATCGCTCTGGGCGTGCGCACCTATTTCCTACAGCCGTTCACCATTCCCACCGGCTCCATGCAACCCACCCTCAATGGGATCATTGGCTATAGCACCGCGAAATCCGACGACCCGATTCCCAATATCCTTGTTCGCCTTTTCCAGAAAGCCGTCTTCGGCCGGACTTGGATCGATGTTGTCGCCAAAACCGACGATGTCATCGTTGACGTGCGCACCATCAAGTCGTGGGGTTTCTTCGAGAAAACCGAATTGCGGGGCCAGAACAACACCTACATTGTCAATTGTCCGCAGGACACCCTCACGCGCCATTTCCTGCCGCCCCTGCATCCCTTCAAGGCGGGAGAAATCATCGCGCGCGGATATTACGACACCGGCGATCATGTGTTTGTGGACAAGTTCAGCTACCATTTCCGCAAGCCACACCACGGCGATGTGTTTGTCTTCAACACCCAGAATGTTCCCACCCGGGACAACCGGAATAGCCTGATGCAAGGCCCCTCCCAGTTCTACATTAAACGTTTGGGCGGGACCCCCGGCGACACCCTGCAAATCCGGCCTCCCGAGCTCATAATCAATGGCAAGCGCGCCGAAGAACCGGGCTACCAGCCTGTCATGTCCGCTCAAGACGGGTACCGTGGCTACTCAAACGAATCCGAGAGCCAGCCCAATGCCGACGGCCAGACAATGCGCTACCGGATGAACCTCTTGGGCAGCCCGGCGGAAACCTTCACGGTTCCCGCAGACAATTACTTCGCATTGGGCGACAACAGTTTCCACAGCTCCGACAGCCGCGACTGGGGTCCGGTGCCCCAACAAAACATTATGGGGCGCGGGATCCTGGTTTACTGGCCGTTCATCAGCCACTGGGGGCTTATCCATTGACGCCTCCATTCGGTTTTCACCTTGTGGAATCCTGCACAGGCGATACTCCTCGACCATGAATTTGCCTAATGAGGGTGATTCGCCCCCCCAGGACGAACCAGAAAACCTCGAAGCAAAGGACCCCCGCCGTCCCGGAGAGCTACAGAAGACCATCACCATGGCGCAGATCGCCAAGGCTGCGGGGGTCTCCCAAGGCGCGATCTCCTCTCTCCTCAACGACCGCGATTATGGCATTCGCGTCAGCGAGAAGACCCGGGAACGCGTTTTCAAGGTTTGCCGGGAGATGGGTTACATTCCCAATGATCTGCGCGCGGTCGTGCGCATGTACCCCGAGCTCGGTGATTTCTGCCTCCTAGTCTGCAACCGCGCTGATACGGCTCTCGCGGAAGCTTCGGTCACCCGGGTCTGCGCCGCTGTCTTGGCCGCTGCCCATGCCAAAGGGCGCGGCTTCGGCATTGCCATGTACGAGGAAAATCTCGATTACGCGGCCTTCCCGGATCGCCTCCCCCATGCAGTGACCAGCGGCGTGGCTTCCAAGTTCATCGCACTAGGGGAACCGAACACCTCCCTCTATAATGCTGTGCTTAAGCGCGGCTATCCCCTGGTTGCCCTGGGCCAGGAAGTCCCCCTGGCAGGGGTCGCCCTCCTCCACGCCGATTATCAGCAGGCCGCCCGGAAGGCGATTGAACACTTGGCCCAACTCGGCCACCGCCGGATCGCTGTCCTCTCCAGTCCTTTCGGGTGTACGCTCCCGCGCTCGCTCAATCTTAACCGTGGCGTCAGCCTGGCCTTCCTCGAGCTCGGTTTGGAACTGCCCACCCAAAGCATCTTGCACGGCGATCTCAGCTTCCAAGCGGGCGTAACCGCTTTCGAAAAACTCGCCTCCAGCCAGCCAGTCCCGACCGCCGTCTTTTGCATGAGCGATGCAGCGGCCGCCGGCGTCATTGCCAAAGCCCAGGCCGAAGACTACCGCATCCCCGCTCGACTGAGTGTCGTTGGATGCGGGAACGACCCCATCTGCATGACTTGCGTCCCAGCGCTCGCCACCATCAACATCCCGCTGGAGGAAATGGCTATCCACGCCATCTCTATTATCGAGCACCTCATCGGTGTCCCGGCAGGTGGTTCTACAAAGACCGACGTGCACCAGCCCCACCTTGTACCCCGCCAGTCCACAGCGGCTCTGGCGTAGTTTGTGTCTAATCCGCTCGCATTCTCCCTTGACGCCTCTTAACGCGTCCGGCAAAAGTCCAGCCTGATGAAAATTCCCTCTGTTGTCCCCACCCTGGTGTCCGGCCTATGCCTGCTCCTGACGGTATGGTTATTCACCTCCAATAGCGCCAACCAAAGCCTCCAAGCCGACCTGCAGCAAAAGCAGCAGGAGATCCAGACCGAACAAATGGAGGTCCAGCTCCAGCAGCAACAACTCCAGAGCCAACAAGAGCAGCTCAATTCTGCAGTCAAACTCGCCCAGGAAATCGGGCCAGCGGTTCTCAAGGATCTCGGCTCAGTCGCCGTCCAGAACAAGAACCAGAAGATCAAGGAGTTGCTCTCCAAGTACGGCATCACCATCAAGGAAGAAGCTCCCGCCGCGGGCGCCACCACTCCTGTCAAGCCCTAAATCTTGCCCCAAATGTCCAACGAATCCGATTCCTGCTCGATGAACTCCAATCTTCCCGTGACGTTGCTGGCCTTGGCCGCCACCGTTTTCATCGCTGCCCAATTAGGCTCCATCCAAACCGGAGCCAAGACGATGAAATGGCAGTCGACCAATCTCGACAAGCAGATCACCAGCCTCAAGGAGGCCAAGAAGTCCAATGCCGAGCTCATCCCCAAGCGCGATGAACTCGTCAAGCAAGCCACCCAGGTCCAGGCCCAGTATTCCTCGTTGCTCAACGAGGTGCTAGATTTAGCCAAAACCGACGAGGACGCCAAGAAGGTCATCCAGAAGTGGGGCATCCAGCGCCAAAACCCTCCAGAAGCGGGCCCGGCAGTGTCTGGTGCCGCCACCTCAAAGCCAGAGTCCAAGCCCGCTAAGTAAGGCCGGGCGGTTCGGGTGCACCGACTCGCTCCAACGGTTTTTGAAGCTGTCACCGCCAACCTCCTAAGATGAGGTCCAAGCTGCTGCTTTTCGATATCGACGGCACCCTGATTGCAAGCGGAGGTGCCGGCGAACACGCCTTGCGGCTGGCACTCCTAGAAGGCTTCACCATCGAAGACGACCTCCGTCAGGTCGAAATCGCAGGACGTACGGACACCGGAATAGCCCGCAAGCTCTTTAAGAAGCACGGGATTGGGCTAACGCCAGAAAACCTGGCGACCTTCTTTGACGCTTACCTCT
>JAYVTN010000473.1:0-7255 GCA_043788785.1 Spartobacteria bacterium
TCTTCCCCCATTTCCGCCGGAACGAAGCTGGAGCTGGATTTGGCACCTGGTCCTAGCGAAGAGTTGGAAACTCTTCACAAGCGGTTGCCGTGACGTCAGCGGGCCAGTCCCTCAGTCACTCTTGATGAAAGTGGGCAGGAAGGTACGAAGGGCCGAAGGAGGCGTCAACTGCAATTTGGGCGTGGATCTATGAAAGGCGCTGAGAGGCTAGCACGACTTGTCTGGAGGCTGCCCCGGAAGGGAATGGCCTCAAAGCTTGGCTCCCCGGGGACCCAGCAATGGACTGGGGCTTCAATCAGCGCTGCCGGTGGACGAGCTTGGCGGCACCGGCTCCAGCGCCATCCCTACCTTTAGGACTACCTGCCACTGGGCTATCTTCCCATCTTCAATCCTGCCGCGGGTTTCAACCACTTCAAACCACTGGAGATGGCGGAGCGTTTGGGCAGCCCGTGCAATGGCGTTGAGAGTAGCCTCTTGGACCGAGTTTGTGGACGTGCCCGCGAGCTCGATTACTTTAAATACATGTTCACCCATCAGACCTCCTGGTTTTTTCCCTTTGAAAGCAAATCGTTGCAGGCCGCGGAAATGAGCGTGTCACTCAGCGATGTTCAGTGGGCCCCGAGGCCATTGACGGGGCCTTGAGGTGATGGTAGGTTCCCGTCGAAATTCGTACCTCGCCTCACGGCGAAATTCGCCGTCATGCTTGATCGTCAAGTTCTCGTACTCAACCGGCTCTGGCAGGCGATCAACGTCTGTTCGGTCAAACGCGCGTTCACGCTTCTCTGTGCCGGCCACGCTCAAGTGGTTTATTCAGATGGGGAAAAGAATTTCTTCACCCACGACTTCGAAAGTTGGCGGGATTTCTCTCAACGCGAACCCGCCGGGGAAATGGTGCACACGGTCTCTCTTAAAATCCGAATTCCAAATGTGATCGTGGTCTTGCTCTTCGATCGAATGCCACGCAAGGAGGTCAAGTTCACCCGGTA
Source organism: Spartobacteria bacterium (assembly GCA_043788785.1). Taxonomy (GTDB): domain Bacteria; phylum Verrucomicrobiota; class Verrucomicrobiia; order Chthoniobacterales; family Chthoniobacteraceae; genus CAIURC01. The sequence goes on from JAYVTN010000473.1 coordinate 987, forward strand.
CAATATATTCGAGCGGGATAAGAACACTTGCCAGTACTGTGGGAACGTATTTGAGAGGCAGGACTTGAATTTGGATCATGTCATCCCGCGGGACAAAGGGGGAGCAACGACATGGGAAAACATCGTGTGTTCCTGTATCCGGTGTAACACGAAGAAAGGCAATCGTCTCCGGCACGAGGTCGGCATGCAGTTAATCCGAAAACCAGTAAGGCCGAAGTGGCGTCCCTTTGTGCATATTACTTTTGACAAGCAGCTTCATGAAAGTTGGCGCCATTTCGTGGACTTGGCTTACTGGAACGTGGAACTAGGGGCTTAGGATCCGCGGAATCGTGTTCTGGGCGGCCGACAGTTCCCCAGAAGCCGCCAGAGCCCCCCAGAACTCCGATGCCGCCAGCGGCCCCGATTTGTTCCCAGGGCCAATTTGCCCACAATCAATCGCACCCTGAAGGGTGATTTGTAGCAAGTATGAAGGTTGAAGGTTGACGTATGAAGGTGCGTAGGGGAGGGGCAATTCTGTCACCCTCCGGGGTGAACATCGGTTTTTATCGCGATTTTGGGGTGTCGCTGCGCTCCACGCCCCGGCTACTTTCTGGAACCCTTCGGGTTCGCGCGGCAGCAATTGCTGTCAACCATCTGGATAGGCGTCACCCACGAGTGGATGCCACTGGAGGAAATCAGCCCCGGTGTCCTAATTAATCCCGGGATTGGCGCGGCTTCTTAACACGGCCCGGAGGGCCCGCTGGAAGCCGGGCCCTTAAAGCGCCGTCAACCAACGGGACCGTTCCCCCGCCGCCTCCAGGCCGGATATTTCCATATCCAACTAACCAGCAAGTTAGAACCGGGAGCTCATTTCTACGACGCCGATGAAATGAGTTCTAGGATGCGAAACGTTCCAGATGCTAGGGAGTGAGTGGCAGGAGGGCTAGTTTGGCCGGCGCAGAACTGGGCTCAAGATGACTCAAAATCGACCGGGGAAACACGCCCAAGATGAAGATCCCCGCAATCAAGAGTGCGATCGTGACCCGCGTGAGCGGACTCATCGTGATGACCCGCTCCTCGTTGGGTTCTTGCCAGTACATGGCACCGACCACACGAAGATAATAGTAGAATCCTGCTCCCACGGTGATGACTCCGATGACAATCAGAAGGTACTGTTGCTCTGCGAGCGCCGTGGCAAACACCATCAGCTTGCCAGCGAACCCGATAGTGAAGGGAATGCCCGCCAGCGAAAGCATGGCTGTGAGCATTGCGAACGCCAAGAAAGGGGAACGTTTGGCCAAGCCATTAAAATGGAGGATGTCGTCGCCCCGGGAATGGTTGGCCACAACGATCATGACCAGAAAACTTAGAAGGGTCATCAGAAGGTAACCCGCAAGGTAGAAAGCCACGGCTGTTTCGGGCTGGGCAATGGCGGCTTTTGTGCCACCCAAACAAGCCACAGCGACCAATAGATACCCTGCATGCCCGATACTGGAGTAGGCCAGCATGCGCTTGAGGTTGTCTTGGGGCATCGCCGCGAGATTTCCGTACAAGAGGCTCAAGACTGCGAGTACTGCCACGACGCCGACAATCTTTTGCTGGAACTGGGGGATGGTAACAAAGGGTTGTAGGATGCGGAGGAGGACGACAAAGCCCGCAGCCTTGGAGCCGACAGAGAGGAATGCGGTGATCGGAGTCGGGGCACCTTGGTAAACATCGGGAACCCAGAACTGGAAGGGCGCTGCGGCAATCTTGAAACCAAAAGCGATGAGCACCAACATCAGTGCAAACATCAATGTCGATTCCCCCGCGTGAAGCCGACCACCTTCGGCTAGGAGCGACGGTAATATCTGGGCAATTTTGACGAGGTTAGTTTCTCCGGTGAGCCCGAAAACCCAAGTGATGCCGTAAACGAGGAAGCCTGTGCTGAGGGCTCCCAAGATGAGATATTTGACCCCCGCTTCCAGCGAGGTGGTCTGCCTGCGCATGTAAGCCACCATCACGTAGAAGCTGATGGTCACCAATTCCAAGGCAACGAAGATAAGCAGGAAATCAATGGCTGAGGCCATGAACATCATTCCAGCGCACGTAAACACCGGGAGTGCGAAAAACTCGCCGAGTCCCGCGCCCGTGTTGCTCGCGGGGAGTCCCTTGGCAAGGGTTCCCTGGTATTCGAGGGACATCACCAGGACAATCATCGTGGTGAGGAGCGCGATGCGTTTAAAGAACAGGGCTGTGCTGTCAGCCGTGTAAAAGGAATTTGCCAGATCCACCCCGGCGTTGCCGGTTGTGAAGAAACTTAATCCGAAAACGACGGCGAGTGAGCCGATGGCCAGCTTGGCCATCCCTGATTTGGCCTCGCTTTGCGAGAAGGATTCAGCAAGGAGTAGGACAACCCCGAGAACGAGGACAAGAACTTCGAGGGCGACTGGAGCGACAGAAGGCATGGTCGTTATTTGGAGATTAGAGCCTCTATGCTGGGCTTAATAAAACTCAGCAAGGTTGCGGGCGCGAAACCCGTCAGCAGAAGGGCGGCTATCAAGAGGACTACTGGAAACCGGAGATCGAAGGGTGGGTCCTCAAGAGCCGTCGTCGCCTCGGTAAATTTGCCCATGAATACGGCGCGATAACCGCGCAACATATAAACCGCTGAGATGACGACTCCCCAAAGGGCGAAAATGGTGGCCAGTCTGAAGTGGCCCGCAATATCCGGTGTTGCCGAGGGTTTGTAAGCGCCGAAGAATACCATCATCTCACTGGCGAAATTTGCAAATCCTGGGAGGCCGATAGAGGCAAAGGCTGCCATCCCGAAGGCGGCACCCAAGAAGGGAAGTTTTTTGCCCAAACCTCCCAGAGTATCAAAGGAGAGGGTCGGGCTTAGGGGCCGTAGCCGTCCAGCGATAGCAAAGAGAGCTGCAATGGAGAGACCATGGGCAAACATCAGGAGCGCTGCCCCGGACACACCGACGACGTTGAAGGCAGCGATACCCAAAAAGATATAACCCATGTGCATGACGCTGGAATTTCCCAGCATCAGATCGAGCCTGCGTTGGGAAATCGTGACCAAACCGACGTAAATGATGTTGCCCACAAGCAGAACTAAAAGCAGCGTTGCCCAGTGTTTGGCACCTTCGGGCAATAGCGGGAGGGTCAGGCGGATGAGGCCATAGAGGCCGAATTTCTTGAGGACCCCGGAGTGGAGCATCGCCGCAGGAGCGGGAGCCGAGGCATAAGCGCTCGGAGCCCAAGAGTGGAAGGGGAAAAGCGAGATGAGGATACCGAACCCGATCAAGAGCAAGAGATAGGGGCGGATCTGAGCGGTCGCCGGAATGGCGTGCCCGGCCGCTAAGTTCTGCAACTTGATCATGTCAAAGGTGCGAACTGACTGGGGCAGAGCGTAGTAGAGGTCCGCTAGACCAATGAGTAGTATGAAGCTGCCGACTGCCAGATAGATGGTGATTTTCCATGCCGCCGATTGGCGTTCACCCGAGCCCCATAAGCCGATGAGCAGGAAGGTGGGAATAAGTGCCACTTCATGGAATGAGTAGAAGAAGAAGAGGTCTTGGGAGGCGAAGGCCCCAGCGGCTCCGCCAGCGATTAAAAGCAAACAGCCATAGAAAAGGCCTTCGCGTTTGGCAATGGGAGGCGTCGTCCAAATGGCGGCCATTGTCACCAGGCTTGTGAGTAAAAGCATGACCAGGCTCAAGCCGTCAGCCGCTACAAGGTATTTGAAATCCCATTCCGGTACGATGGGAAAGGAACTGGCAAACTGAAATCCTGCCACAACCCGGTCATAGGAGAAAAGCGCGGCAAGCGTGATGGCAAGATTAGCGGCAGCAGCTGCCAATGCGCTCTTTCTAGCGGGAGCACCGAGGAGAACCGCGATTGCCGCGAGGATTGGGAGGAAAACGATTAAGGTAAGCACAGGCAGGAAGTCTCTGGGACGGAGTTAAAAGGTTCTGAGAGGGCCCATCAGCGGAGCACAGCAAAATAAATGAGGCCAACTACACCTAGTCCAAAGAGAAAGGCATAGGCTTGGAGGTTGCCGACCTGGAGTAAACGCAACATGAATCCGGTTCCCCACGCACCGCTGCTCAAGCCCCGGACGACGAGTCCATCGAGGATCCATTTGTCGAACCATCCGGATAGGTTTGCCAGAAGGTCTTGGGTGCCAGCGATGAGTGCGCCGTACAGTTCGTCAACGTAGAGTTTGTTCTGGAGCGGTCGGATCCGGATGGGATCCGTGGTTTTGGCCGAGTACAAGAAGTACGCAACCAAGGTGCCTGAGATAAAGCTGCCGGTTGCCAGGCCCACGACTAGACTGGAGTTGGCACTGGTATGGAGTTCGTGCAACGCATGGGAGAAAGTTTCTCCCATGGCAAGGTGCTGGATGGGTTCCCAACCTGCAACGACCGAAAGCACCGCAAGGATGAGTAACGGGACCAACATCGCCATGGGGCCGTCGTGCCCGTGCTCGGCTTCCGGTGTCCGCGCTTTGCCCAAGAAGACGACGACCACAAGACGGGTCATGTAGTATGCCGTGAGGAAGGCGGTGAAGAGAGCCAGCGCGAAGATGAGCTTGTTGGAATTGTAGGACGCTACAAGGATAAGGTCCTTGGAAAAGAAGCCGCTCAACCCGGGACAACCGATAAGCGCAAGATAGCCGGCTGCGAAAGTCAGGAAAGTGACGCGCATGCGCTTGGCCAGACCGCCCATGCGCCAAATGTCCTGCTCATGATGGAGGGAATGGATGATGGCGCCTGCTCCGAGGAATAAGAGGGCTTTGAAAAAAGCGTGAGTGAAAAGGTGGAACATCGCTGCGCCTGGGGCCGCTAAGCCGACGGCTGCGACCATATACCCAAGTTGCGAGAGCGTGGAGTAAGCCAGGATCCGCTTGATGTCGTCTTGTTGGGTGGCCAGCAACGCGGCAAAAACTGCCGTGACGATTCCGATCCAAGAAATAACCGCGAGCGCGTCAGGGGAGGCGCCAATAAGGAAGAACACCCGGGCCAGCATGTAGACCCCTGCGGCAACCATGGTAGCCGCATGAATCAAGGCGGAAACCGGCGTGGGACCTTCCATAGCATCCGGCAGCCACACATGGAGAGGGACTTGGGCCGACTTCCCGATAGTCCCGCAGAATACCAGGAGGGCAGCGATGGTGAGGTAGCCGGCATTGGCCGTCAGGGCACCCATGTTGCCTTCGATCTCGGTGAAGATTACCGACCCGGTCACGCTCCAAACCATCAGGATCCCGATAATGAAGCCGAAGTCTCCGATGCGATTGGTGATAAACGCCTTGTTAGCTGCTGCTGCGGCAGTGGGGCGTTCGAACCAGTGACCGATGAGAAGGTACGAACTTACACCAACCAATTCCCAGAAGATGAACATCATGCCGAAGTTATTGGCTAGAACGATGCCAACCATGGAGAACATGAAGAGAGACAGGTTCCCAAAGAATCGGCTCTTGGCAGCATCTTGTGCCATGTAAACCAGCGAGTAGATGTGGACGAGCGCACCGATGCCCGAGACGACCAGCAGCATCACTTTACTGAGCGGATCAATGGTTAAGCCGATCGGGACACGGAAGGCTGTCCCGAAATCCAGCCACGCCACTTCCAAAAGCGCTGAAGGGCCCGCAGAGAACCAGATGCCAAACGCAGCGGCCAGTCCGAGGCAGGCCGAAGTGACTGAAACCAGAGCTGCGGACGTTGCCGAGCGGCGCAACAGGAAATGGATAACAGCCGCGGAGACGAGCGGATTTACCAGAATGAACCAGGGGAGATAAGAATCCATGCCTTAGAATTTGAGGCTGTTGATGTCCTCTACGTGAGTGGTTTGGCGAGCCCTGAAGAGCGCGACAATGACGGCCAAGCCGACTGCGACTTCGGCCGCAGCAACTGTGATGATGAAGAAGACTAGGATTTGGGCGTTGTAGTTGGGCAGTCCGGTGGGGCCCACATTGAATCGGGAAAAGGCCACCAGGGAGAGGTTGGCTGCATTGAGCATCAGCTCCAAACACATGAAAATAGTGATGATGTTGCGGCGCAGTAGAACCCCGGAGAACCCGAGGGCAAAGAGCAAGCCGCTTGCCAGTAAATAGTCGTTTAGGGTCAGGCTCATTTACTTGAGTTCGCGTTTTGAAAGAATCACCACGCCGATGGTTGCTACCAAGATCAGTGCGCCGATGACCTGGAATGGCAGGTTATGGGTGGTAAACAGGGTTTCGCCGATCTCGCGCACATCGTCGATATAGGCCGCTCGCAACGGGGGAAAACCTTGATGGCCCA